>JAMOZU010000073.1 GCA_023667745.1 Ruminococcus sp. | reverse complement strand
AATTCGGGGATATTTTGGGTTGTTTGCTTTTTTGTATTTTGCGCGGCGAGCTGCAATATATGAAAGTTTTTGCGGCGGCTTCTCCATAATTCCAACGGTGATTGGTATTATATTTCACGATATACAAACCGAGGCAGGAGAAAACATCTCCTGCCTCAAATACATCGGCAATTCCTTAACTATTTCCCGCCCCTGTGCAGCCTGAACGTGCCTACAAGGTTCTTGAGATCCCGTGCCTGTCCGGAAAGCTCCTCGGACGCGGCGGCGGATTCTTCCGCTGTGGCGGAGGTGGTCTGGACGGTGGAGGATATCTGCTCTATGCCGCCGGTTATCTGCCGCACCATATTCGCCTGTTCCACGCTGGCGGCGGCGATGCTTTCCACAATGTTCTTTACGCTGCCCGAACGCTGCTCCACCTGGCTTACAGCCTCGGAAGTCTCGCCGGTAAGGGCTGTCCCCCGCTCAACCGCCTGAATGGTATGCTCGATAAACTCGGCAGTATTGTGAGAGGCGGCTGCTGACTTGGACGCCAGCTGACGTACCTCGTCCGCTACCACAGCAAAGCCCTTGCCCGCTTCTCCCGCTCTTGCCGCCTCTACTGCAGCGTTAAGTGCAAGGATATTCGTCTGCAATGCTATGTCCTCTATGGTCTTGATTATCTTGCCTATCTCTCCCGCCGCTTCGCTTATGTCCTGCATAGCCTCCGTAAGAGAGTCCATTTTGCGGCCTGCCTGCTCGATATATCCCACTGTCTCCTCAACAAGGTTCTTGCCCTCTTCGCAGTCGCCGGTGGTCTGCTCCACCCGTGCCTCGATGGAGCGGATAGCCGCCGCCAGCTGTTCAACGGAGCTTGCCTGCTCGGTAGCCCCCTGAGACAGGCTCTGCGCCCCGCCGGATACCTGGCTTGAGCTGCCCGATACCTGGTCTGCGGAGGAATTTATGCGGATAAGAGTGGAGTTAAGGCGGTTATGTATCTCCTGTATAGCCTTGTAAAGTGCATGGAAGTCCCCTCTGTAGTATATCTCCGGGTGCTTGGGTTCGATGTCGAAATTGCCGTTTGCCATTTCTGTCATCATTCTGCCCATATCGCTGATGATGTCGTTGATGTCCGTAACAAGAAATTCCGTTGCATCCGCCAGTATCTTTGTCTCGTCCTTGGTATTGACCTTGGGGACGGGGCTTTTCAGGTCTCCGCCCGCAAACTGCTTGATACGCTCGGTACAGAGGGCTATAGGCTCGCCGATATTCCTGCCCAACGCAGACGCACTGATAACCGATATGATCCCCGCCAGCAGTATCAGCCCTATAGTTACGGCAATGGACGTGTTGGTGCTTGCCATAAAGTCTTCCAAAGGAGATGCGATAGCCAGCGACCAGCCGTTGGAGTCGGCAACGGGAGCGTACCCTATGATAGTGTTCTTCCCCTCAAATTTTGTAAGGGTCATGCCCTGCTCTCCCCGGGTCATGCTCTTGTGAACATTGGCTATATCCTTGTAGCTGCTGTCGGTGTCGGACAGCGTGATGTAGTTTATCCCCTCTTTTACCGCCTCCGAATCGGTGTCGGCTATCCGCTGCCCGGAGGAGTTGAGCATGTAAGCGTTGGTATTCTCGCTTATGTCAAGACTTCTCATGGCATCGTTCAAAAATTCCTCGTTGGGAACGAAGTAAACGCAGCCTATCGCCTTGCTGCCGTAAACGCCGTTTTCCCACACGGGGGCGGCGATTATAATGGTTATCTTTCCGGTAATTTTCGACACCAGCGGGTCGGAAATAAAGGCGTTGCCTATCATCGCCTGGGAAAAATATTCCCTGTCGCTGTAATTGTTGCCGTCAAGTCCCTGTCCGTCGGCATTAATGAAGTTGCCTCTCTCGAATCCGTAGCCTGCGGCAATGGAATCAAGTGCTGCCTGTTTCTCCTCGTCGGTGGAGTCAGGGTCGGTGAAAGGCAAGTTGCCGCCCGTTTCTATAGCCACGTTCTGGGTGCTTTTCATCTGCCAGCGAACGCTTTCCGCAGCCACTCTGGCGGTGTCGTAAATATCCTCACGGACAAGTTTCAGTGCAGTATTGTAGTTCACCGCAGCGGAGTATATACCCACAACCAACAGCGGTATCATAACGATCAACAGAGTTGATCTTATAATATGGTCTTTTATCGTTTTGTTTTTCATCAGAACATCTGCTCCCGTTTGAAGTTTGCGGTCAATATTCACGGTGCTTTTGAACCGTTAATATTAACTGTAAAAAAACATTTTTTTTATCTTTCGATTAATATTTTGACATTTTTTGACTTCCGTTAAAACCCACAATATGCCGGAAACGCTTACTTGAAAAAGTTTCCGGCATATCTTCCTGTCATTGAAGTACGTGTTAAAGTTTTCCCACCGCATTCGGCGGAAAAACGCCTGTTACGGTAATTGGAAACATATGAACGCCGTCATTATCCCGCTTTCATGTATCTCTCAAATTCCGCTATGTCGAGACTCTTCTCCCTTGCGTGCATTTCGGTGATAATGCCTTCCTTGACCATTCTCGCAAGCTCGAAGTCCAAGCTGACCATGCCGTCCTTTTTACCTGTCTGAATGGCGGTCTGGATAAGGTGTATCTTGTTGTCTCTTATCATAGCCTTGATGGAGTCGTTGGCATTGAGTATCTCAAGAGCGGCAACACGTCCCTTGCCGTCGGCTGTGGGAACAAGAGTCTGTGCGCATATGCCCACAAGCACCGTTGCCAGCTGTGTACGTATCTGATTCTGCTGGTGAGCGGGGAATGCGTCGATGATACGGTTAATGGTATCCGAAGCGGAGGTGGTATGGAGGGTACTCATAACCAAGTGTCCGGTCTCGGCGGCGGTTACGGCGGCGGAGATGGTCTCGTAGTCACGCATCTCTCCCACGAGGATAACGTCCGGGTCTTCACGAAGTGCCGCACGAAGGGACAGGGCAAAGGACTCAACGTCGTCTCCGACCTCTCTTTGGTTTACCATACATCTCTTGTGTTCGTGGATATACTCGATAGGGTCTTCTACCGTGATGATATGCGCACTGCGGTTGCAGTTTACATAGTCTATCATTCCCGCAAGGGTGGTGGATTTACCCGAACCGGTAGGACCCGTTACAAGTATAAGTCCTCTGGGGCGCAGGGCAAATTCGCCTAAGATAGGGGGCAGGTCGAGGTCTTCAAGAGTAGGAATATCGTTTCGCAGGAGACGGATCGAAACAGCCGTGTCCCCTCTCTGGTGATATACGTTTACTCTGTGACGGTAGCCCCTTTTGGTAACGTAGGAAAAGTCGCTGTCTATGCGGTTTTTGATGTTCTCGATGTTGCGCCCGCTGGTCATCTGCTCAACCAGCTTCATAATTGCGCCGTCGGTCATCTCCGGGTAGGAGCTCAACTTCCTTAATGTACCGTGGAGACGGACAATGGGGGAAATTTTCGTGGTGAAGTGTACGTCCGAGCAGCCTAAAACTCTCGCCTCGTCAAGTATCTTGTCAATGTTGAGAACCACTCGCTCGGCTTTTTTTTCGATATCCATAATATCCTCCGTTCAGCCATGCCGCAGCAGGATTTAAAGCAGCCCCAATAACGGCAAGGCAGTAATAAAATATATATTTGAGAAATTGCCTGTCAGAATAAGATTTTGCATATCTGCAAGTCCGCTTATACGGCGAAAGTAAGTTTAACCAGTTCGTCCATAGTCGTCCTGCCCTCGATAACCAGCTCGGCAACGTTGTCGCGGAGCAGCTTGCAGCCCTCTTCCCTTGCAAGAGCGGCTATCTGGTCGGTCTTGCCGTCGGCGGCAATAAGGCTCGCCATGGCGGGAGTGCAAAGAAGTATCTCGTGAATAGCGGTACGCCCGGAGTAGCCTGTGTTGTTGCACTTGGGGCAGCCGCTGGAGTCGTAAACGGTGATAGCCTGGGAAGTGTCAATGCCCAGAAGCTCGTTGTCTTCGTAAGTGGACGCACGGGGAGTTTTGCACTCGGCGCATACCACTTTGCAAAGTCTCTGCGCTACTATCCCTATCAGGGAAGTGGCAACCATGTAAGGCGCAACGCCCATATCCACAAGACGGGTGATAGTGGAAGCGGAGTCGTTGGTATGGAGGGTCGACAGCACCATATGCCCGGTGATAGCCGCTCTTATGGCAATTTCCGCCGTCTCCTGGTCACGCATCTCTCCGACCATTACAATGTCGGGGTCCTGACGGAGTATGGAACGCAGAGCCGCCGCAAATGTCATGCCCGCTTTTGCGTTTATCTGGCACTGGTTAATGCCCTCGATGTTTTTCTCCACAGGGTCTTCGCAGGTGATAACGTTTACGTTGGGCTTTGCAAGCTCGCCCAGTGCGGCATACAGGGTGGTGGTCTTACCCGAACCCGTAGGCCCTGTTACCAGCATAACTCCCTGGGGTACTTTTATGAGCCTTGAAAATCTGTCGTAATTGTAGTCGGTCATACCGAGGTCTGTTATCTTTCTTACGCCCACATCTCCCGTGGCAAGAATACGTATAACGCATTTCTCTCCGTTTACCGTGGGCAGGTTCGACACACGGACGTCCAGCTTCGTCCCGTCCACCACCTGCGAGAAACGTCCGTCCTGCGGGACTCTCTTTTCGGCAATGTTCATGCCGCTGATAATTTTTATACGGGTTATAAGGGAATTGTGAACAACGTTTGAAACATTCATCAGCTCGATAAGGTCGCCGTTTACACGGATTCGTATGCGGGTAAATGTGGCAAAAGGCTCTATATGAATATCCGTTGCGTCCGCACGGAAGGAGTTTTCCACTATAGTGGTACAGAGCTTTACTATGGGGGCGTTGTCTACGCGGTCAGCCATTTCCTGCGCTTCTGCGTCCACCTCGTCGTTCTGGAACTGCCCCTCCACCTGCTCGATAACGTTGCCCACGTTGGCGTTGGAATAGATCTTTCCTATCGCCTTTGTGATAGCCGCCTTTGTCGCCAGCACAGGCACAACGTCCATACCGGTGATAACCTTGATGTCCTCGAAAATATAGAAGTTTACCGGGTCATAAGAAGCGACTGTCAGTCGTTTTCCCGTTATCTTGATAGCAATAATGGTGTGCTTTCTTGCCTGCGCCTCGGGTATCTTTTTTACCGCCTCCACATCAATGGGAGTTTCCGGGTCGTCAAGGTCAACAAAAGGTA
The DNA here is from genome assembly GCA_023667745.1 of Ruminococcus sp. Lineage (GTDB taxonomy): Bacteria > Bacillota > Clostridia > Oscillospirales > Ruminococcaceae > Huintestinicola. The sequence continues at coordinate 4,868 of JAMOZU010000073.1, read as the reverse complement.
TTCCCTGCTTTCTCGAAAGCACCTGACCGAACTGCACATCTGTCACATAGCCCAGCTCAATAACATAGTCGCCGAAAAATTTGCCCGGAGTGTTGTCGTTCTTCTTGGCGTCAAGGACGTTCTGAAGCTGCTCCTCCGTGATTATTCCGTTATTGACCATATACTGACCTATAGGAACATTTTTCATTTTGCTTTAACTCCTTCTCCGCAGATTATTTTTTCGCCGTCCGCTTTCTGCGGTAAAAAGCCCGGCACAAAATTTATATATTTTTTGGTAAAACCGACGGAAAATCAACTTTCGGGCGGCTTGTAAAAAACCGTTTATTTATGAAAATTGATTTCTTGGGAAAAACCGTAAAAGGCTTGCAAAAATTTATGTAAAGTGCTATAATAAATATATCACCGATTTTCAAATTGAAAGGAACGATTTAAAAATGACCGTCGAGACTTTAGAGACCATGATGAACGTAACAATCTACGTCTTCGTTTTCCTGTTCGGCATAACCATCGGCAGTTTCCTCAATGTCTGCATTCTCCGGCTTCCCAAGGGGGAATCCCTCGTTAAGCGCAATTCCCACTGTATGACCTGCGGAACGGAAATTAAGCGTTATGACCTTATCCCCGTCTTCTCCTGGCTTATCCTGCGGGGAAAGTGCCGTGCCTGCGGGGCTAAAATATCCCCCCGCTATATGCTCATCGAGTCCCTTACGGGAGTCGTCTTCCTCTGCATATTCTTCCGCTATACCGTCTGGGACTGGGGCTTTTACCCCGTTCTCCTGTGCCTGTTTGCGGCAGGGCTTATCGTCCTCTGCTTTCAGGATATAGACAATAGGGAAATGTGCGTCTCCGTGCTGGTGTATACCTTTGCTGTTGCCGTTGTTACCAATGTTCTGAACGCTCTGGGCGTTATTCAATGTCCCATAGAAAATATTGCCGACGGACTTCTGGGAATGGTTTCCGTCTCCCTTGTGTTTTTCCTTTTCGGCTTTGTCCTTACTCCCCTTTTCTACAACAATTTTGTTGACGAAAACCGAACGGAGCTTAAAAATATCCGCCGCCAAATGAAAAACATCAAAGAGGGCAGCCGTGAATACAAAAAGCTCAACGACAAACGCCTGTCTCTCGAAAAAGCCGTTTCCGAGGAAGCTCCCGTTTACGGTTTCGGCATGGGGGACATTGTCCTTATGGCTGCGGGGGGCTTGATGCTTGGGTTAAAGCCCGCCGTTACCGCCGGATTTGCCGCCGTTATTATCGGGGCTGTTTACGGGATAGTCCGCAAGATAACCTCAAAGGACGACTCACAAGACGCCAATGTCTTTGCCTTCGGTCCTTTCATCATCATAGGGCTTTTTATCGCCGTCTTTGCGGGAAGCGCACCCCTTGACCTCTATCTTGCAATGCTTACTCCTGCTGCCTGAAATTTTTCTTGGTTAAAAAAGTTTCCCGTGCCGTGCCATGTGACCCGGCACGGGATTTTTATTTATGCTGAATTGTTTAACCTACCTGAATGCCGTAATCTTTCAATATTGCATTAACAACATCTGCCGAGGCATAATCGGAAAGCGTTTTCCAATTGTCACTTACATTCTGAACCTTATACTGTCCCGGCTTATCTGTAAAAATTACTATCTCCTGTCCGTTTACGATATAAACTTCACCCTGACCGTAAGCGTTGCTTTGATTTGAAGCAAGCTGTGCAATACCGGGGTCTACTTTAATATCTGAACGATTCCCCTGCTGTGTGTAATTGCCTGTGGGAGCTGACGGTGCAGGAGTTGTCTGCGTAGGCTGTGTGGTTGTCTGTGCGGGCGGGTCTGTCTGTGCGGGTTGATTGTTATCGTCCTTCTTGTCGTCATTTCCGCCGCCCTGATTGCCGCCGGAAGGATTGGAGGGCTGTTGAGGCTGTGTAGGCTGTGTTGTTGTTGCCGTAGTACTTGCCGGGGTCTTGGTAGTGTCCGAAGTGCTTGCGCCGTTGCTGGTCTCGGTGTCGTCCGAGCAGCCGACGAGGGTGGGATTTGCGCCTGCGGAAAGGGACTCATCTATGGTCATCTTGGACTCGCCCTTTTCGTCGATGTACGCAAAGTAAATGGTAGTCCCCGCAGTGCGGGTGGACTGAATGCCCGTAGCCGCCGCCCCTTTTCTCACGCACTTGAACACATACCCGCCTATGCCGTAGTTGCGCAGTTCATAGGTCGTTTTGCCGTTCTTGGAGTTATTGTCCGAGTCGGAGACCTGACTGCTTGCGGAGTTGGAGTAATGGTAGGTGCTTGTAAGCCGCAAGTCCATTACATGGCTGGTTTTGTCAAGGCTTACATTGATGTAGTAGTTGGCAGGACCGTAATAGTCGTTGCCGAATACCATATACTGGGGCTTTGAGCCGTCGGAAGCAAGCTGTGAGAAATCAAGGTCGCCGGTCCTGCCGTCAAGGGAGCTGATAAGCCGCCCCTTGCCCTTTACGGAAGTGTTCATATACTGATATTCCGTCTCCCCCTCAAAGGCTATGACTTTTACCAGTTTCTTGTTATCCTCCGTCTTGGCGAAAACACGCCCCATGGCGTTTACCGGGTTGTACTCGAAGAGGGCGTCTATAGCTCCCTCCGGGCCGTTTACGCTTGCCGACCCTATCTTGCAGCCTTTTTCCACTATCAGCAGATTGTTGGCATACCGCAAATTCTCACCTATGTAAGAAGCCATTGCGTTCTCCACCGTCTGCTGATTGTTCAGCACTTTAGCGGAGGTAGCCGCCGAGCTGATAGGGCTTATCATCTGCACTACGCCCGTCATGATAATGCCGAAAATGGCAATTACCACAATAAGCTCAATAAGGGTAAACGCTTTTAATCTTCTCATAATTATCAGCCTCCCCTTTATCAGCGGTGGAAATAGATGTATCTAACATCCGTTCCCTGTTTTTCCTGCTCGTCTGCATCCTGCATTTCATGGTTCACATATGCGTTCGAGGCGTATACGCTTACGTTGGTGACATACTTCTGACCGGTTGTGGTAAAAGTGCCGTCACTCTTTCTCTTGACCCTTTCAATTGTAAGGTTTCTGCCCTGTCCGTTGTTGTATTCTTCCGTGGTGATGGGGATAGTCAGCTCTTTGGCGTTAGCCGTAGAGCCTTTCTCCGCATCCGCCATCTGATCCGCAATGCTTGTGTACACCGCATGATTAAGATTGGTCATCTTCATCAGCTGTGTGTATGCCTGAACCAGCAGCAGGGAGGAAACTCCCAGTACTGCCAGCGCAACCAGGCACTCGATAAGAGTAAATCCCTTAAACCGCTTTTTCATGGTTAATTTCCTCCTCTCTGGAAGTAAACGTCCGACCAAGCGAATACCTTGTCGCCAGGTTCGGCAGCGTTCGTGTCGGGGTCGATGAAAGCAACACCCGGCTTCTGACTGCTCGTGTAATTCTTGCAGAATATCGAACCGATAACGGAGATTCTGAACTTATTACCGCCATTGGTCACATTTGTAAACGAGTCAATGTCAAGCTCCATTTCTTTACCGTTGTTACCGCCGTCTTGGTTGACTGTGGTGTAGGGAGCGTAAACATATCCTTGGATAGGACCGACAGCGTTCTGTGCGTATTTTACTTCCTTGACATTCTTGGAAACAACAATGTCAATAGCGGGAGCGGGCGTAGGATTGGATGCCGTACCGAGAGCAAGCTTGGATGGCTCTTTGCCCAGTCTCGAATCGTAAAGGGAGAAGCCCTTTTCACCGCCGAAAGTAAATGTTACATCTGATTTTGCAGGGTCGCCCGGAAGCAGTATGGTTGCCTTGCCTGTTCCGACAACAACGAATGTTCCCGCAAAGTCACCGCCGTCTCCGTCGCCCATGTATACGTCCACCGGTCCTGATCTTGTGTCAATAATGTAAACGAAGTTATCCATTCTGTTCCAGTCGTTGCCGCTGCCGTTGCCGTCGGTATATTTGAAATCGTTCTTTGAGGGTATCATCATGCCGTTTGTGATTATTCCGCCGAAAGTTTTGCCGGAAGCATTAACAACAGCCTGTAACTCGTCGTCTATAGTCTCCGTGCTGGCTTTTGTTTGGTATATCCACGAAGGAGCGGACATGTTGATAGTTTCTACCTTGTTGTTTCTGTCAACAGGCTGAACAACATGCTCTTCCAAGAATTTAACAAATTCATCGCTCATCTTGATAGAACCGCTTTCCTCTTTGGAATCAAAGTCGGAAAGGTGCAGGATTGATCCTGTAGAGCTAGAGCCCTCAAAATAAGGATTTACCGCCTTATCGTTGAAGTCGCCGTAATATCCGAAGGGTTCGCCCTTATATATTCCCGTGGTCGTTTCCGCACTCTTGAAGTAATCAGAGTACATTTTCTCAAGAGTATCTATCTCAAGAATATTCTTATCGGAGGTTTTACCGATAAGATCCACGGGAAGGGTAAACTTTCTCGTTTTTGCGGAATCGTCAAACTCGAAATCCTGCTCGTCATCTTCCGGACCGTTCATGCCATCGGTATCTTGAACATAGTTGGAAACTTTTACCTCTGCCAAATGATTGCTCTCAGTGGAAACAACAAGATTTGTCATAGATGCAGACCCAACGACCTGTACCTTGTATTTAATGCCCGTGTCCGGATTTTCAACCTCTTCGCCTATGTTATATGTTGATTCACCCGAAGCCGTCTTTACTTTTATGCCCTTGGCAACGGTAATAGTACCCGAAGCAAGGTGCTTGAAGCTGTAATCGTCTTCTCTTTCGGTGGCGCTGTCCTTATCCATATTCACCGTTAAAACAACATTTTTATCAGTGCCGTTGTCGACCCAATCCATCTTGATTTCGGATTCATTGAATGTGATGTAGTTAGTGTAAACATTGCCCTTTACCTTGTTT
>JAMOZU010000072.1 GCA_023667745.1 Ruminococcus sp. | reverse complement strand
GCGGACATGCCCTTGTTATCCATAAGCATTATCGCAGGTTCTCTGTAGTCCCCTATGCCGTGGCAGGGGTACTCGAAAGGTGTGGTATCCATAAAAGTCCCCATATTGCGCTCGTTTACCTTGGGTGTCCAGGGGTCTTCATCAAAGCGCAGGAGATAGGAAAGGTCTTCATCATCCGCCCGCTTGCCGTAGTAAACATGGGCAAGGTGACCGCTTTCAAGGGCGGCAAGGGTATAGGTAGCTCCGGGGGAAGTTAGGGTAAAGAGGGTCATTTCCTCGGTGTATATCTCATTGGAATTGGTCTGCCAGGAAAAGCGGCTGTACTCTTTTTTTAATTTTTTCACTGTGATGGGTTTCACAAATAGACCTCCTTATATTTGATTTAATACTGATCGCCATTGGAATTATGAGATTTGTATAACAACACCTGTTTTCGGTAAAGTTATCTGTAAACTTCCGTCAGCTCATCTTTTGTGTAACTGTCTTTTGAGCTGCGGAAAATTAAAAGACGTGATCTGTAAAGCAATGCGGTCTCGCCGTCTCGCTGTTCAAGGTCGTCATATTGTTTTGCCTCCGTCAAAAAGCTGTTTATATAATTATACACCTTGGGGGAAAATTTGTCAAGATTTTTTTGGGTGGAACAGATAAAATCGCTTTTTTAAATTTGCAGTCGGCCTTTCTCCCCGCCGCAGGCAGGGGAAAATACTTACCTATTTGAATTTCTGTGCTGCACCGCCGCCCGACCGTTGCTTGCTCTAAATTGCGCTCTCTTGCAGCATACCGTCAGCAACAGCAGCTTACGCACCGCCAACGCAGTGTTATCGCTTCTCTAATCTCTTACATCTAACCTCTCAGCTCCGTCCGCTCACCCTATACTACTGATTTAATCTGAAATGTACCGGAATCCCGTTCCTGTACTCCGTATGCACTTCCCCTTGTATCAAGGGCAGGAAATAGCTCATAGCGTCCATGGTCACGTCGCAAAGGTCTTGGGTTATCCATTTTTCCGGGAAAAATTTCTCCGCATTCGCCGCCTGTTCCACGTCAAAGGGGACTGTCTCCACCCGATACGGTTCGCTGCTTATCCGCCGGAATCCCATCATCTTCCCGCTTTCCCCGGTCAGGGCGCAGTGTACCGCCGCCGAGCCTATCATTTCCGCTTCTTCTATATCCGTCAGCGAGGCAATGTGCGCCCCGCATCGCTGCATTACGTTAAGCTCTATGGAACGGACTTTGCAGCCGAATTTTTCACGGCAAATCTTTTCCAGAAATTTCGCCACTCCCGAATTATCGGTATGCCCGAATGCATCAGCCCCTGTTTTCACATAATCGGCATCCTTTGGGACTATCCCCTCGGAGACCGCTATGATGACCGCCCGATACCGCTTCATCATTCGGGAAACGTCCTCTAAAAATTTATCCGTATCGAACCCGTCCGGATATGCTTCGGGGAGATAGATAAGATGCGGCGCAGGTTCGCCGTTTGCCCGCAATACGCTTGAAGACGCCGTAAGCCACCCTGCATTTCTGCCCATTATCTCCACAATCGTTATCGACTGAATGCTGTAAACACGGCTGTCCCTGATTATCTCCTGCATGGTAGCCGCCACGTATTTTGCCGCCGAGCCGAAACCGGGGGTATGGTCGGTGCAGGGCAGGTCGTTGTCGATGGTTTTGGGAACGCCTATTACCTTGATGTCCCTGCCCACGGCTTTTATATAGCGATCCAGTTTCATCACCGTATCCATGGAGTCGTTGCCGCCGATATAGAAAAAAGCCCCGATATTGTACTCGTCAAAGGTGTTAATGATGTTCATATACTCCGACTCGGTAACGCTGTCAGCAGGGTCGTAGGATGCCAGTTTATAGCGGCATGAGCCGAGGACGGTTGAGGGGGTTTTTTTGAGCAGCTCGATGTCCGCTTCCGATGTAAGAATGCTATCAAGGGGGACAAGATCGCCGCCGATCACCCCCTCAATGCCGTTGACAGCCCCGTATATCCGTTCTATCCGAGGGTCTTCCCTTGCCGCTCTGAACACTCCCGCCAAAGATGAGTTGATAGCTGCCGTAGGGCCTCCCGACTGGGCTGCCGCAATGTTTATCCTTTTGCCGTCGGCTGATAATGCTGACATTTTTACACGACCTTTAACCTTTGATTATTTTCGGCGGCTCTTCATGGAAAACGAACAGCCGCCGATAATTTTTATTATATTAGTATTTGCTCCGTACATTCTCGAAATCGTCATCGTCCAGAACTATCGATGCAGGCTTTGCGGGACGTGTTACCGGAGCGGGTGCGGGGGTCGGCGCAGGTTCGGGGTCGGGCATATCGGCTGTAAAGTCAATGGGAGAGAAACTGTTGTCGCCGCTGAGGGAAGAGTCCAGACCCAAGGCTTTTTTCAGGCTGTCCGAACCGGAGCTGCTTCCGGAAAATACGGAAGAGTCCCTTGCCATATCGTTAAAGTCGTCCGAGAAAGAGTTGGACGAGGAATAATCGTCATCGTCAAGGTTTATGTAAGAAGGCTTCTTCGACGGCTCGTCATAGCTACCGAAAGAGTCCGAGCTGCTGCCGAATGGACTGTCAAAGCTGCCGAAAGAATCCGAACTGCTGTCGCTGTAAGAACTGCTGTAGGAATCATCGTCCGAATAGCTGCTGTAGCTGCTGCCGTAACCATCATCGCTGCTGTCGGAGGAGGCTTCATAGGAAGTATAGCCGCCCTCGTTCCGTTCGCCGTTGAAGCGGAAACGCCCGAGCAATTTCGACAACGCCCCCGACTGCCCCGTCAGCTGCTTTGAAGCCGCCGCCGACTGTTCGGCTGTTTCTGTGTTGCTCCGAACCACGGAGGATATTTTCGCAACGCCGTCCGTTACCAGTTTTATTTCCTGCGCTTGGGCATCGGAAGTCTCGCTTATCCTTGCGACCTCCTGCTCTATCTTTGCGGAATTTTCCACTATAGCCTGCAAAGTCTTTGCCGTGTTCTTGGCGATCTCCGACCCTCTGCCCACGTTCGCCACGGAACCTTGGATAAGGGAAGTTGTCTGATTGGCTGCTTCCGCACTCTTTGCGGCAAGGTTTCTTACCTCGTCCGCCACAACTGCAAAGCCCTTGCCCGCAGCTCCCGCTCTTGCCGCTTCCACTGCGGCGTTAAGGGCAAGTATGTTTGTCTGGAAAGCTATATCGTCAATTACCTTGATTATCTTTGAAATTTCCTCGGAGGACTTGTTGATGTCGTCCATGGAGGAAAGCATATCTTCCATTTCCTTGTTGCACTCGGCTATTCGCTCATCGTTGTTCTTGGCGATATTTGAGGCGTTCTTTGCGGCATCGGCTGTGCGGCGGGCTTCCTCGGAGATTTTTTCTATCTGAGCTGTCAGAGCCTGAATGGACGCCGCCTGCTCGGAAGCTCCCCTTGAAAGGCTGTCCGCCCCGCTTGCCACCTGCTCCGTGCCGCTGCTGACCTGGCTCGATGCCTGCCCTATATCCATAAACGTACTGCCCAGTGCGCTTGCAACGCCGTTATACTGAGCCGCCAGTTTGCCGTAATCGCCGTCCCAGTTGGCGGGGAGCTGATGATCGAGGTTGCCGTCGGCCAAATGGGCAAGCCCTGCGTTTAACTCTGCCAGCATGGCTCCCATCATGGAACTGTAACTGTCAAGAGAGGCTATAAGGTTGTCAAGCTCGGTCTTTTCGGTAATTTTGGAATGCTCCGTCCGCATATTGCCGCTGCTGATGGCTTTTATCCGCTCTCTTGCCGTATCTATCTTTGCGCCCAGCGTACTGCCCACGTATGACGACACCGCCGCAAACGCTATTACCGTGACCACAGCTCCGATAATGACCGGTACCATACTGCCGGACAGGCTGCACAGAGCCATTATGACTGCGCAAATTACCGCCGTCAGGGTAAATGTACCCGTTATTTTCCCCGTAACGGTCTGAAAAAATCCTCGATTGTTCATAGTAAAATCTACCCTTTCCGGTCAGAGGCAAGAAGCGAGAGGCAAGAAGCAAGAAATATCCGAAAATTATCCGGAAATATTTTTCATTCCGCCTTTGATTTTTGCCTTTGACTACGTTTTGCTGTTAATATACCGTCGGGGCTTTTTCTGTTTCCCCCGACGATCGGATTTTTTAGTTTTGTTTTGTCATATATATCCGCATTTTCCCGAAATAAAGGGGGAACAAACGGTCGCCCGTATCCGCCGTAAATGCCGATTGCGGACATAAAAAATATTATGACCCTTAATATTATACCATAACAGGCAAAAAATTGCAAGAGGATTTTCGCAATATCCGACTTTTTTTTATATAATTTTATTGACAATTTTTTGTTGAATTTGCACAAATTTTGATGAAATATTTAATTTGTTTCCCGGTTTAGGCAGAGTCTCCCCGGCGAAGGCGGAGGAGACCGCTTTTTTATTCGGGCAGAATGTATGTAATGTAAGTTCCCAAGCCGAATTTGTAAATTTTGTGTAAACTTACAATTAACGGTCTATGCTTGAAACAAACCTGTCAAACGCCGCCATTCCCTCCGGGCTGCGCTTATAAACCCCCGCATGCTCCAGTACTTTTGCGAAAACCTTCCCTATTTCCTCTTTTATCACGTCCCCGGCGTTTTCTGCCGTAACGTCCCTGCGGGAGACAAATTCCTCCGCCCAGTCGGCATGAATGGCAAGCTCCGGATCGTTCCTTACCGCCTCAACGCCGCCTTTTACCAGCGTCATTTCCAGCCGCTGCATCTCTCCCTTTAGCCTTGCGGGAAGCACAGCCAAGCCCATTACCTCGATAAGCCCGATGTTCTCCTTTTTTATATGGTGAAGCTCGGCGTGAGGGTGATAAACTCCCAAGGGGTGTTCGGGGGTGGTGATGTTGTTGCGGAGAACAAGGTCAAGCTCAAAATCGCCGCCGTTCCTGCGGGCAATGGGGGTAACGGTGTTGTGAGGCTCGCCGTCGGTCTCGGCATAAATAAAGGCACTCTCATCGGTATATCCCCGCCATGCCTTAAGTATCGTATCCGCCAGATCCACAAGCCTGCCGCTGTCGGGAGAGGATATGCGGATAACCGACATGGGCCATTTTACCCTGCCGATTTTCACATCTTCAAAGCCCTTTACCGTATACTCCTTTTCAACGGGGGCTTTTGCCATGGGGAACGTGTATCTCCCTCCCTGAAAATGCTCGTGGGACAGTATCGAGCCGCCCACTATGGGCAGGTCTGCATTGGAGCCTATCATATAATGGGGGAACAGCCGCACAAAGTCAAACAGCTTACCGAACGCCGCCCTGTCTATTACCATAGGCGTGTGGGCTGTGTTAAAGAGAATGCAGTGTTCGTTGTAGTAGACATAAGGGGAATATTGCAGCCCCCACGCCGCTCCCCCGATAGTCACGGGGATAACACGGTGATTCTGCCTTGCCGGGTGATTCACCCGCCCCGCATATCCCTCGTTTTCTGCACACAGCAAACATTTGGGATAGCCGCTTTGGGGAGCATTCTTGGCGGCGGCAATGGCTTTGGGGTCTTTTTCGGGCTTGGAAAGGTTAATGGTAATATCCAGCTCGCCGTATTCGGTGGGGGCTTTCCACTTGATGTCACGGGCGATCCTGTCCCGCCTTATGTAGTTGGTGTTCCGGGAAAAGTCATAGTAAAAGTCGGTCGCCTTTTCGGGTGAAATTTTGTAAAGCTCGTTAAACTTCGCTCTTACCGCCGAAGGAGGCGGAGTAATGCAGCCCATGAGCTTTGTGTCGAACAGGTCTCTGTAGGTAACGCTGTCCTCGCAAAGTCCTTTTTCACAGGCATATTTCAGCAGCTCCTCTAAAATTTCCGGCAGCTCCATGTCCGGAATGTTTTCCGGCTGTTCAAATTCATCTTTCCTCAATACCTCAAGGAGACGGTTCACGCAGTAAACTTCGTCCCCCTTTTCCATAAGTCCCGTTTTAACGCCGTAATTCACCAAAGCCGCAATATATGTATTTACTGTTTCCATATCCGTACAAACACCTCTCGGAGGCAAAGAAACAATGAGCGCAGCCCCCGCAGGAAGCAGGAAACTCCTCGGCTCGACTGTTTTTTGCCATTATATTTATGGAATAATTATAGCACATATTTTTTACAATTTCAAGACATTTGCAAAAAATTTGCCCGAAAAATTCTCGGCTGAAGTTTGGCAAAATTTAATAAAATGTAAATTTAAAGTTGCCTTTGTATTAAAATTCGTCAAACCGACGAAATCAACAGGCAAATTATTACAAAAAATTCCCATATTGTAACCAACTTGACACTAAATTGTACTTGATTTTTAACCTTTTTTAGTGTATCATTAATAAGTAGGGAACTACCGATAAAATCAAATTATATAAATTCCTCTGCGAAGCGGCTTTTTCCCGCCGCAGACGGGGGAAAAGCCTTAAATCAGTGTTTCCTAAGCAAGGAACTGCCGGTCAAAGCGTAAGTCCGCAAATTCCCATGCCGGGCGGTTATTTCCCCGTCTGCGGCGGGATAATACCTTAAAAGCCTTAAATCGGCATTTCCGTAAAAAACCTTTAACTTCAAACAGGCAACGGACGTGAAAAAGCAGGGCAAAAAAAACTTTTCTTGTTTCTTGCCTCTCGTGTAAGCTCCGCTTACACATCTCTTGCCTCTGATAGCGGGTGTAAAAAATTATGAACAAAGTAATGAATGTGCTGACAAATAAATGGTTTCGCATGGTTGTAAGTCTGTTGGGCGTTGTCTATGCGGCGGTGCTGGTGTATTTCGATTACATAGTGTTTTTCTATGATATAGAATACACCAACCGCAAGGAATTTGCCCTTATTGGCTCGGCTTTCTGCGTGGTCATGGGGCTGCTGATATTCTACACAAGGCGGTCGCCCTTTACCTGCATTCTGGCAATGGCGGATATGGTGCTGTTTTTCCCATTGCTCCTGCTGGACTGGGGGAACTGGCCCTTGCTCGTGCCGTGTGCCGTCCTTACCCTTTTCGGCTTTTTCTGCTGCCATATGAACGAGACGGCGAAAACCATATTCGGCACTATTTTCCTGCTGATGTACATTTTGGGCGGCATTGCCTTTTTCCTTGTGATGAACGTTTTTAGGGTCACAACCACAGATACTCTTATCGAGCGGGGAGAATCGCCCTCGGGGGCTTTCCGCTACTATGTTCTGGACGTGCAGAACAAATCCACCGGTAAAAAATGCGTCTACGTACAGCCCAACACCCTTGACGTTGACAAAGGCTTTATCAAGCTGGACTGCACCATCAAACACCTTGTAAAACAGTCCCCCAACCCCTGCGATATGGACTGCCACTGGAGCGGAAGTCAGATGCTCATTAACGGCGAGGTCTACTTTGACGAAAACGACGCATTAAAGGAGGAAGACGGTCAGCTCCTTTACGCCATGGACGACGGCAGCTGGACTTATACCTATTTCTCCATTGAATATCCCATTTTCAACACCATTGAAGAGGTCAAGGGACTTGTGGACGAGCTTCTGGAAAAGATAAAAAGCAGCGACAGCGAAGACAGCGGCGGCAGCGAACCTGCCATGGCAGACGTATCGGACAGCGGGGATAATACGGACGGCACGGACGATACCGTCAACGCCGACATCACGCCCGCCGACAGCGAGGGTGAAAATGCCGATGACGGCGAAAGTGCCGACGATTCCGACAACTCCGCCGAACCCTCTCCGGAAACCGAAGATGAGCAAACGGAAGAGTGACCGTGAAAATCTTATAGGGTGAACTTTATTAAAACCCGCTTTTCTCCGCCGGCAGTCGGGGAAAAGCAAATAAAATATTTTTAACATAATATTTCATTTTCTCTTCACATTTACATAATAATATTAATTATTAATTATTAATTCCTAATCAATTTATTCATTGACATACGGAAAAATATGTGATATAATGTAAGCATAAAATTCAATATACTATCAGCCTTATCAAGAGCGGCGGAGGTACTGGACCTGTGAAGCCCGGCAACCTATTGTTATAGGGGTTTTCGTAAGAAAACGATCACTATACTGAAAAGGTGCCAATTCCTGCGGATTTATTCCGAGAGATGAGGAGCGGTTTTCCCCAAGGGGGAACAGCAACTGCAAGCAGCGATTGACAGGGCGTCCGGTAAAAAGGGCGTCCTTTTTGCATGCAGAAGCAAGAGGCAGGAAGCAAGAGGCAAGAAATAGTACTTTGCTTTGTCATTGGTGCTGATTTTATATTTTGAAAAATAAAATAACGGCAATATATAAGCCCTTCAACGTTTTGGCAGGAAAAGAGCGGGAAAAATTAATACTTGCATGGCAAATTCTTGCTTCTTGTTTCTTGCCTCTTGCTTATATTTTGCTCCAGCAGGAAAGGGAGAATATAAAAAATGTCAAAGTATCTTTTTACCTCCGAATCGGTTACCGAAGGTCACCCGGACAAAATCTGCGATCAGGTGTCTGATGCAGTCCTTGACGCAATACTGGCGCAAGACCCTATGGGGCGGGTAGCCTGTGAAACTTGCACAAATACGGGCTTTGTAATGTGTATGGGGGAAATTTCCACCGAGTGCTATGTGGATATCCCCAAGATAGTGCGGCAGGTGGTCATAGACATAGGCTACGACAGAGCCAAATACGGCTTTGACGGACATACCTGCGCCGTATCCACTTCCATTGACGAGCAGTCCCCGGATATAGCCATGGGCGTTGACGACGCTTTCGAAACAAGGGAAACAAGTGAGGACGACACGGGAGCGGGCGACCAGGGCATGATGTTCGGCTTTGCCTGCAACGAAACTCCCGAACTTATGCCCATGCCCATTTCCCTTGCCCATAAACTGGCAAAGAAGCTGACGGAAGTCCGCAAAACAGGCAAGCTCCCCTACCTCCGCCCTGACGGCAAAACACAGGTCACAGTGGAATACGAGGACGGCAAGCCGGTAAGAGTGGACACCGTGGTAGTCTCCACTCAGCATGCGGCGGAAGTCTCCCTCGATAAAATCAGGGAAGATATTATCGAAAAGGTCATCAGAACCACTATCCCCAACCAACTCCTGCGGGACACCAAATATTTTGTAAACCCCACCGGGCGTTTCGTTATCGGCGGACCGCAAGGGGACAGCGGACTTACCGGGCGTAAGATAATCGTTGATACATACGGCGGCTACGCCCGCCACGGCGGCGGAGCATTTTCGGGGAAAGACCCCACAAAGGTAGACAGAAGCGCCGCATATGCCGCCCGCTGGGTAGCCAAAAACATAGTAGCCGCAGGACTTGCGGATAAATGCGAAGTGCAGATAGCCTACGCCATAGGCGTTGCAAGCCCCGTATCGGTAATGGTGGACAGCTTCGGCACGGGCAGGGTAAGCGACGAAAAACTTTCGGAAGCCGTGTCAAAAGTATTCGACCTGCGCCCTGCCGCCATAATAAAAGCACTCGACCTGCGCAAACCCCAGTACCGCCAGCTTGCGGCTTACGGACATATGGGAAGAGAAGACCTTGACGTTGCATGGGAAAAGAGAAATAAAGTCGATGAACTGCTGGAGGCAGTAAAGTAAATGAAGAACATCATTGCCGCCCTCCTTTTCATTCCCGCCCTGATCATCCTGCCGAATGTCGGCGTTATGACCGTCAACAGCATAATGGCGGACTCGGCAAGGCGGGAGCTTGTAAAGGAAGCGGAAGCGCAGAATTTGTCGGTGGTGGATTCGGGCTGCAAAGTGGGACATTTTTTCGGTAACGGCAACGGAGCGGAGTAGCTCTCGGCGGTGTTCCTTTCGGAAACGCCGCAGGAGGGGGAGTTTGAGGACTGTTTTGTGTATCTGCCGGAGAAGTTTGAGAAGGAGTGCGGATATTATATCGACCCGCCGGAGGATTACCGGTGCGCCCTTGTGAGGGTCACCTCACCGGGGAACTATCTGCTGTATGATTTTGATTTAAGAGGACATTGATATGCGTTCACAAAATATTTACAATTCACGGCAATAAAAACCCCGCCCGCCGAACGTATATATTATGAAGCAGGTAGAATTGTAACGCCACGGTGGGGTCAAGGGGCTCTGCCCTTGCGGGTCAAGGGCAGAGCCCTTGCCGGGTCTGGGGCGGA
>JAMOZU010000071.1 GCA_023667745.1 Ruminococcus sp. | reverse complement strand
AGCAGATTTTCCGTCAGCTTGCCCGGCGAAATTCTCCCGCCGCCGAAATACTCGGCATCAAGAAGCGACTGGTAATACACCGACACCGCCTCCGCTGTACTCATCACGCAGGACATTTTGGGAATATTCGCCTTTTCCGCCGACACGCCGCTGCGAAGTTCCCCGAAAACCTCCGCCAATATCTCCGCCGCTCCCGTATCCGTCTTTGCCTCTATCCCCGCCGCTTCCATAAGGCTCTCGCACTGGCTGACGATTATCTGCGCTTCCAGTTTCGCACTTTTCACAGGCTCTACCGTCTCGAAATTGAACCGCCTTTTCAGTGCCGAGGACATATCGTTTACTCCCTTGTCCCTTGTGTTGGCTGTCCCTATGATGTTAAAGCCCTCCGCCGCAAACAGAAGATTGTCGCCTTCATTAAATTCGGGAATATTCATTACCCTGTCGCTCATTATGGAAATAAGCGTGTCCTGAACTTCCTGGGGGCAGCGGGTAAGCTCCTCAAAACGGGTTATCATGCCCTCGCTCATGCCCTTGTAAACGGGTGCGGGGACAAGAGCTTCTTTCACAGGACCTTTGCTTAACAGCATGGCGTAATTCCAGCTGTATTTTATATTGTCCTCGGTAGTCCCCGCCGACCCTTGGACTGTATTTGACGAACAGCCGCATACGGCGGCGGACAGCAGCTCGGAAAGCATGGTCTTAGCCGTCCCCGGCTCGCCCACAAGCATAAGTCCCCTGTTTCCCGCAAGAGTTATCACCGCCCGCTCCACAAGAGCGTTGTCGCCGTAAAATTTCTGCGTTACGGTAACTTTCTCGCCGTCTAAGTTTATCGGCGTTTTCCTACCAATGATAAAGTCCCTTACCGCCGCCGGAGAAAGCATCCAGCCCGCAGGTTTCCTGCTGTCCTTGTCCGCTTCCCGCAAAGCCGCCAGTTCCTTTGCGTATTTTTCCTCCGCCAAGGGCTTCTGAATTTTATTTGTACTCATATAATAACCCCTCTCTTAATATCCGATCATGCGGTCTTTTCCCGCCGCAGGCGGGAAAAGACCCTGCCCTGAACCTTGCAAACCGTCACTCTATGGCTTTCATGGACGATGTCATATCGATCTTTTTGAGCCTGAAATACAGTATTGCGTTGACTATCACCGTAAACGCCGCCATGGTAACAGCCGCCAGTACAAAGCATTCCGGCGGTATCTCCGGGGAGAACATCACCTCGTCCACCTCCGCCGTCCTTATAACGAACGATTCAAAGAATATCCCCAGCACAAGCCCTGCCGCCATGCCCACAACGGCGGAAATGGTATTTTCCCTGTAGATATACGCCCCCACCTCGCCGTCAAAGAAGCCCAGTACCTTAATTGTGGCAAGTTCTCTTACACGCTCGTTGATGTTGATATTCGCCAGATTATACAGAATGACGAACGCCAGCAGACCCGCAAACAGGATTATGACAATAACAATAAGGTTAAGGCTCGACACCAGTTTTCTGAAACTGTCCGTGCCGTCATAGGTGAAAGAGGCGGATATTACCCCGTCACAGGCGATAAGCTCTGCGGAAATCTCATCACGGACGGATTTTTCAGGCGTATCTCCCGTATTTATAAGTATCATATTGGGAGCGTCCGGCGCATTATTGCCGAAGAGTTTTTTATATGCCGCCGTGTTCATATAAACATAGTGGAATGTGTAGTTTTCCGTTATCGCCGCCACTTTCAGCGGCTCCGAACCGTCTTCCACGGTTATTTCGTCCCCTTTGGAAACGCCCAGCAGGAGAGCAAGCTTCTCGTTTATGACAGCCTCGTTTTCTCCCAGCGTAAGGATATTTATAGGCTCATGGGTCTTTCTGTCCCGCAGGACGATGTAATCGGACATATCCTCCGAATCTGCCGTCAGCGACACGTCCGGAGCGAAAATATACCCCGTAACATTCTCCCCGGAAAGTCCCCATACGTCCTTTGTCTCCTGAAAAGCCCTCATATATCCCGTTATCTCGCTGCGGGCGGCAAGGGCGTTTTCTATCTCCGTGCTGTCCTCCTCCGACAGTTCCTCTTCAACCACAGCCATAGCGTCATACAGCCACAGTTCGCTGTACTGCTTGTCAACAATGCAGGAGATGGCAGTCTTGAGACCGTAGCCTGTCAGCAGAAGAGCGGTGCAGCCGCCTATGCCTATAAGGGTCATGAAAAACCTGCTCTTGTATCTCATTAAATTTCTGAATGTCACCTTGTGGGTAAACTTCATTCTGTTCCAGATAAACCCTATCTTTTCCAGCAATATCCGCTTGCCGTCCTTGGGTGGCTTGGGGCGGATAAGTACGGCAGGCGTTCCGGTCAGCTCCCGCCCTGCCGTATACACCGCCGACAGCACCGTACACAAAACAGAAACTCCCATGCACCCGATCAGATACCCCGTCTTTATCGGTGTTTCAAAATAGGGATAAGCGTACATGCTTTCGTAACAAATATAGAATATCCTCGGAAGAAGAGGCATTCCTATGAGAGTACCTCCCACGCTGCCTATAACACTTGCGGCAACAGCATACAGGACATACTGCATGATTATATCAAAGCCGCTGTAGCCCAAGGCTTTAAGCGTTCCCGTCTGGGTGCGCTGCTCCTCCACCATTCTCGACATGGTAGTGCAGCAGACAAGAGCGGCTATAAGTATAAAAAATATGGGAAATACCGAAGCAATTGCGTCAAGTCTTTCTGCGTCCTTGCCGTAGGAGGAGCAGTCGGGATTCCATTCCGAGCGGTCCCATACGTACCATTCGCCCTTTTCTATAATATCCTCCAGTTCCTGTTCGGCGTTGGCTATTTCTTTATTGGCGTCGTCTATTTCCTCCTGTGCCTCCGCCAGTTCCTTTTCCGCTTCGGCAAGATCCTTTTTGGCGTCCTCAAGTTCCTTTTCGTATTTTTCCAGTTCCTCTCTTCCCGCCTCTATCTCTTCTCCCGTTTTTGCAAGAACGTCCTTGCTCACGGCTATCTGATAAAGAGCCGCCGCCGATGCCTCCCGCACCTGCTCGTTTACCGTTGAGATGGTTATCCTTGCCGTCTCCCTTTCTCTGGGGGACTTATCCGGGTCGGTGATTATGTATACCGCCATAAGATCCTCAATGTCAGCGTCAATGCTGTTGGCGTCATAAATATCCTGTATCTCCTTAAAAAGCCCCAAAAGCCCGTCGGGAAGGACTTTAAGGTAAACTCCGTCATAATCGGCAAGAAATTTATCCACTCTGGCGCAGGTCTCCGACAAATGGGTCATATTAAGCTCATTCTCTTCCAATTCCGCCAGTGCGTCGTTATATTCCTTTTCCCCCTCTTCAAAGTTCTCCCGCTGTTCTTCAAGCTCCGCCTCTGCATCGGCAACATCCCGCAAACCGTCGCTGTACTCCTTTTTGCCGTCAGCCAGTTTGTCCTGCCCCTCCGCCAGGTCTTCCCTTGCCTCCGCAAGCTCCTCCTCCGCTTCAAACCGCAGGGAATCTGCCCGTACTTCCAGCCGTTCCGCCGAAATGTCCTCCGCATATTTTTTCCCCGCTTCCGTAAGCCTGTCATACTCGTCGGAAAAGGGGTCTATCCCCTTAGTCCCCGCTGCGGAAAGGTAAATATCGGTATACGTCTCATAGGCGAAATCATCGGGAGATATGTATATAAAAGCGTCAAGGGAGCCGTTGCCTATGGAAGTCGCTCCCCTGTCGAATTTCACATAAACGGGCGAGGACACAAGCCCCACCACCGTAAACTCTTCCCTGTTCACATAGTCCGAAAGCTCTTCCCCCTCGGGTGCTGCAAGGACTATCTTGTCCCCTACGCCAAAGGAAATTTTGGCGTGTTCCTTGTCATCCGCAAGGCATTCTCCGGGATTTTCGGGCATTCTCCCCTCTGTCAGCCGAACGCCGTTCAAGGGCTGCTCCTCCGAATAGCTCATTACCTTCAAAGCCGCCTGTCCCACAAATCCGTCGGTAAACAGGTCGGCGGAATATCCCGCATACCCCGATGTATAACTGCCGCTTCCCAGCAGCACGTCTATATCCTCTTCCGCAAAGCCCAAAGTGGACTTTATCTGAATGTCCGCCAATGAATACTCGTCATAATACCGGGCAGCAGAGCTTTTCATATCCGGAGCCGCCGCCTTAACGCCCGAATAGAAAGCGCAACTGATGGCGATAATGGCGGTTATGGCGGCGAAACGTCCGGGAGACTTTTTTACTTCCCGAAAAGTATTTAAAAGAAGTCGGTTCATATTTTTAAAATTCCTCTCTTTTTGCGGTGTTTGTCAGCTGACATCATTGTCACTTTGCCCGCACATACATTACCCGTACATTTCCCTTTTCGGAAGGGACGGAATAAATTTCAAAAAGCCCCAGAGATTTAATAAACGGGGTAAGTTTCTGACAGCCGAAATTCCGCACGTCAAAGGAGGGATAGCGTTTTAAGAGAATGTTCCCCACTTCGCTGAGAGATGCCCAGCCGTTGTCGTCGGAAACTTCCTCGATAATGGTGGAAATGGCTTTCTTTATGGTTTTTAGCTCCAAGCCCTCATGGTTTTCCTCCCGTTCTTTTTCCTGCGTCTCCTGCGAGTCGCCTCTTGCAAGTATCTCCAGATACACGAACCTGTTGCATGCGGATATGAAAGGCGTGGGGGTCTTTTTCTCGCCCATGCCGATAATATACATGCCCGACTCGCGCAGTCTGGCTGCAAGGCGTGTAAAATCGCTGTCGCTGGAAACAAGGCAGAAGCCGTCCACGTTCCCCGAATAGAGAATATCCATAGCGTCTATTATCATGCAGGAGTCGGTGGCGTTTTTTCCGGTGGTATAGCTGTACTGCTGAATGGGAGTAATGCTGTAGTTTAACAGGACGTTTTTCCATGAAGCAAGGGCGGGACGGGTCCAGTCGCCGTAGATGCGCTTATAGGTAATAGTCCCCTCGTTGGAAAGCTCGTCCAAAATGGGCTTTACATATCTGCCCGAAACGTTGTCGGCGTCAATAAGCACCGCAAATCTTTTGTCCATATTTTTACCTACTCTCAAAATTATTTTTGTTTTCTGTAACTCCCAACTCTTTTTCCTGTTCCCGCTGCCGCAGGGGAACACAGGTCAAAATTCACTTATCGGAAACGCAAAATCGAACCCGGCTCTTTATCGGGCATTTTCTTTATTGCTTTATCTCGTAAGCAAAGGTTTTTTCGGAAGTGTTGTCTATCCCTCTGCCCGCATAGATAAGCAGCCTGCCCTCTTCAAGGGAAATATCGAATATCTGCATGCCGTCCGTAAGTTTGGGGGAGCATGCGGTGGAAGTTTTTCCTGTTTTCGGGTCGTAGACCTTTATTTTTTCGGATGTGTTGAAATATATCTTTCCTCCCGACTCGACTGCCTGCCCGAAACTTATGTTCCAGTATTTTCCGGGGTCGCCTTTCCAGATGTCATCTTCTGTGAATTTATAAAGCCTCTCTTCCTTGCCCGTTTTGAAACTGTAGCGGCAAAGTCCGCCGAAGGTGGTGTAGTACCAGTAGTTATCCGAGTATATCATACGGGAAGCGGAGTTCTGCCAGAAAAAGCTGTCGTATTTGTTGGAATCGGCTGTCATGCCGTAATCCCAAGGTTCGTGAGGCTCGCTGTAGTTATCGAGGGCATATTCGCTTAAAAGCAGCATTTCGTGGAACACGAGATTTTCCGTTATCTTTTCCGGGTCGTCCCAGGTAACGTCAACGTGATACCAGTTGCCGTCGATCTTTACCATATTCCATATGTGAGTCTCGCTTGTAACGCACATACAGGGAATGCCCATCAAGTCCATAATATACTGAAATCCCAGCGCATATCCCACGCACACCGAACTTCCCTTGACGAACGCCTCGTAGATATTCCTGCCTTTCAGGTTGCTTTTGCCGCTGTAGTAGTCGCATTCGGCGGCTATGTAATCGTGAACGTACAGCACCTTTTCGGCGTCGCTCCATTCCTCCCCGACTCCCGCCATAAGAGCCTCTGTGAACTCGTCCACTTCCTCCTGCATAATGCCCTTGCGTTTCTTACCGTACCTGAAATTTATCGCAAAACTCTTTACATGCTCTTCCGTTTCATAGTCAACATAAATGCTGCCGGGGTGAGCCTGATACATCTCCGGTTCATTGTAAATGACCGTATCGTAAAGAGTCCACAGGTCGTCGCAGCTGAGGTTTAAGCTGTCAATATCTATCTCGCTGCCGTCGAAATTTTCGATAAGCTCTTTCATTTTGTTCATCAGGGCAATTTCCCCTTTTGAAAAGCCGCCTGCCGAGTAAACGGTATTATCCGCATGAGCAAAGGCATTCACCGACAACGTCGAAACGGAAGACATTGCCGTTACAGCCGCCGTAAAAACAGAGATGATTTTGTTTTTTATTTTCATAAAAAATCTCCTTTTCGGTTAAGCGGTTTTTCTCCCGCCTGCGACGGGGAAAAGTCTAAAAAAGCCTAAAATCGTCACTTGCACAACACCGTCAGCCTATCCCGCCGAATCCCATTATAAACTCGTCCGCTGTATTCCTCATGGTGACAACGTCCGAAGATGAATATTTATCGTACACCGCCACAGTATACATTCCTGCATTCCTTGCGCTGACTATGCCTTTGAGAACGTCCTCGAAAACAACGCAGTAAGCGGGATCTACTCCCATTTTCTCCGCCGCAAGAAGATAAACCTCCGGGCTGTCCTTTGAAGCTCCCGCCTCATCGGTGGTGACTATCGTATCAAACATTCCGTAAACGCAGTTATGCCGCAGTACAGGCTCGTAAAGACGTTTCGGAGAAGCCGTTGCCACCGCCAGTTTCTTGCCGCTGTTTTTAAGAAGCGTCAAAAATTCCCTCACGCCCTCTTTAAGGAAGATATTATAGCGGTATTCCTTTTCCGCAAGGGAGTCAAACTCGTTTTTCAGCTCCTCGAGAGTGCAGTTTACACCTTTCGAGTGAAAAAACTCCAGACACTCTTCATAGGTCATGGCAGCAGCAGCCTCTATCTCCCGTTGGCTCACTCTTACGTGATTTTTTTCCAGAACTTTCCTGTCTATCTTTTCCCATACGCCGTTGGAGTCGATAAGCGTACCGTCAAGGTCGAAAATATATCCGCCGAAGCGCATAAGTCTCGATGAGTCCGCAAAGCCCGCCGTTCCTCCCCGATAAGTAAAGTCGGTCATTTTTCAAGCCCCCTGAAATTGCGGAAATATCTTGCTCTTCCCAGCCAGTCGTAAAGTATGCCCGTGCCGTGGACGATAAAGTAAATGCCTATAGCTCCCGCTATCATGCTTGTGAAAATGGTCTCGGCATTGATGATGATGCCTATGCCCATTATTATGAAGATAACGGAAAATACTATACGGGGAATATACCATTCGTTTTCCGAGCGGGCTTTTACAGCCGCAAAGAACGAACGCACTCCCTCCAACAGAATTGCTATTCCCGCAATTACAAAGGCTATCTTTCCCAGCTTTGACAGCAGGCTCGTGTTAAACAGCAGGAACGCCGCCGCAAGCCAGATGAGCCAGTCAAGGTCAAAGCCTCTTTTCCCCTGTACCTTAGCCAATGAAATGCGGACGATAAGCGTAATTATCCCCGTGATAAGGGCGCAGACCCCCAAGACACCCGACACCGCATTCAGAGTATCTCCCCAATGGATAACGGCGTTTATCCCCATAATTATCATGGCGACCCCCGCAATAAACCAGAGAACCAACCCCGCAAGGGTTTTCTTCTCTTTTGCTGACATATTTTTGACATCAAACAATTTCTTTCGCCTCCCTGTAAACGTTTGCTTAAATGAAATTCCGGTTTGACCGACAGTTCATTGAAGTTTGTATCAGCCGATAAACAGCTGCACCCAGTAATTGCCGTCTTCCTCATATCCCACGCCTATTTTCGTGAATTTGGAGCTGAGGATATTCGACCTGTGACCGGGAGAGTTCATCCACCCCTTTACCACCTGCTCAGGAGTGGAGTAGCCTGCGGCTATGTTTTCCCCGCTTGCACGGCTGCTTACATTAATGGCGGTAAAGCAGCTTGTGCCATCCGGGCGGGTGTGGGAGAATTTTTCCGTGACCTCCTCCGCCCTAACAGCCGCCGACTCTGTAAGAGAATCGCTTTTTTCCAAAGGGGAAAGCCCTGCGGCTTCTCTTTCAACGTTGCACAGGCGTATGACCTCGTCGATATAATCGGATTTATCGGTATCGGCGGCGTTCGCATTATCACCCGTACCCATACCCGCACTGACAGTACCGGAACTGTCCGAACTCGGCTTGTCCGTACCCGAAGACTGCCAGGAGACCGTCACCTTAATGCGGGCTTTCGCCTCTTCCGTGATACCGTCGAAAACGATGATATTACAGCTGCCCTTTGCCTTGGCGGTAACGGTAAGGTCAAAAGAACCGTTTGAAATAACGCCGCACTTAATGCAGCACACATCTGCATTGTCGGTCATTACCACAACATCCGTATCGGCGTTGTTTATCTTTATCCTGCTGCTTTCGCCTTTTTTGAGAGACAGGCTGTATGTACCCGCACTTGCGGCGGAACTGTTTTCCTTTGCGGTAACGGTCACGCTGCACCTGTATTTTTTCCCGTTATACTCGGCAGTGAGCGCAGCTCTGCCGGCTTTTTTTGCCGTGATAACGCCTTTGGAATAGCTAAAAACGTCCTTGTCGGATATGCTCCACCTGACCGTCCCCTCTGCGCCTTTAAGGCTTATGGAAGTCTTTTCCCCT
The DNA here is from genome assembly GCA_023667745.1 of Ruminococcus sp. Classification (GTDB taxonomy): domain Bacteria; phylum Bacillota; class Clostridia; order Oscillospirales; family Ruminococcaceae; genus Huintestinicola. The sequence continues at coordinate 1,371 of JAMOZU010000071.1, read as the reverse complement.
TCCGTCAGCTTCACGCTTGTTTTTGACAGACGTACAGCCGCAGCGGACGTGTTTTCGGACTTGCCCGATGCGCTGTCGGACTTATCTGCGGACAAAGACGGCGAAGAGCCGCTTTGATCGGTCTTGCTCCAAGGCGAATCCGCTGCCAAAGCGTTGATGCCGCCGAATGGCATTACAAACACCGCCGCAGTGATTACTGCGATAACTGCCGCCTTAATTTTTCTTAACATTTCAGACATAATTTAAAACCTCACACAAAAAGTTGACCGATAAACCTACATATAATTATTATAACAAATTTATTCCGAAAAGTCAACCGATTTTTTGAAATATTCACCGAAATCAACTTTTGTCTGTCAACGGGCGGTTTTCTGCGGCAAAAAGCCCTCCGGTACGGCGGAAAACACCGCACCGAAAGGCTGAAATTTATCATCATATTATGACCGGCTGTATCTGCCTGCCCTCCAGTGCCGCTTTGGCGGCGTCGGGCAGGAGGCTGAAATCCGCCACCATGGAAGCGGGCTTATTCATCGGATCGTCCTGTTTCACGGGACAGAAATAAATATTTTTTGTGTTTAAAAGAACGCCGATATTTTTAGCCGAGCCCGACAGAGCGTCATTGGTGGCAGCCGCAATAAGAACGGGTCCGCCGCCCCGCAGATGGGATTTTACCGCCATGGTGACGGGAGTTGCGGATGCTCCAAAATGGAAAAAAAAGTGCTGCGGTGTTCTCCGAATCAGCGTTTTTTGACCGACAAGATTAAATATTTGCAAACTAATAATGACGATAATATATATAAGCAACTTAATGAACCCCCCCCCGAAGAGATTGGACATAAAATGATTTCGTCACGATATATTAACGGTTTATCTGCAAAAGACATCGCTTTAATATTGCAAAGCAGCAATACAACAATTTCAAGATATGAGAACGGTCATTTCACTTTTGAACATGCAAATCTCGAACTGTTAAAAAAATATGCCGTTGCGTGCGGCAACAATCCTTATTTCTTTTTCAATGAATATATGATTTTCAGAGAATTTAAAAAACAGATACTGGAACAATTTGAAGAACACAATAAAATTTCCAAAACAAAATTGGCTCAACAGCTTGGAGTATCAAAAAAGCTTGTTCTGACATGGTTTAATAAAAAGGAACGCAGCCCGTCACACGAAATGTGGCAAACTGCGTTCAAAGATATTACGTTAATGTGGATCAAGGAGAATGCGGATATACTTGAAGACAAGCTCCGCAGCTAATTCTTTACTCCCCTTTTCCTCATAAACAATGACCTCGGCGGGTGTGTTCTTCTTTTTGACCGTATCGGTCAACTTATAAATTATCGTATCGGTGTTTTCCATTATCTCGCC
>JAMOZU010000070.1 GCA_023667745.1 Ruminococcus sp. | reverse complement strand
CTTTCGGTAATATTCTGCTTGGATATCTGCTCGAGCATATTCTTGATGGATTTTACCTGCTCGTCTATCTCGTTTATTTCGGCAAGAACCACTGCCTTCATATTGTTGGCGGCGGTGCGCATTTCGGATGCCTTGCCCTCTGCGTCGCTTACCATCTTTGTGGACTTGTCCTCAGCCTCCGCAAGTACCTTGGAAGCCTTTTCATCTGCGGATTTAACGATAGTGGAAGCCTTGCTGTTGGCGTCGTCCACCACCTGATTTGCCAGTTTCTTGGCGTCTTCGTCCATCTTGCGGGCGTTTTCCTTAGCCTGGGTAACGATGGTGCTGGCTGTTCTTTGAGCCTCAACGAATACGTTGGTAAGGTCGAGTGCGCTGTTTTCGGCGGAAGAAGCCGCAGCCGCCTTGTTCTTGGCGTCCACAAGCTCGTTCTCCATATCCGCAATGCGCTTTTTAAGCTCCTCTATCTCCTTGTCTTTTGCCGCAGACTCGTCCTCGCAGGATTTAAGCTGCATTTTAAGGGAATCGTTGCTTGTCTGGAGTTCGGTAAGCTTTGCCTTGTCGTCCGCAAGGAGCTTTTCGTATTTTTCCGTGACCTCCGAATTGCTGCCGCCGCTTGTCTCCAAAAGAGCCTTCTTTTCGTTAAGCTCGTTTTCGAGGGTGTATATCTGGGTGTTGAGCTTATCTACATATGTAAGTACATCCTTTTTATCAAATCCGCCGAAACTCACCGTTTTAAGATAACCTATTCCGTCCATGATTAATACCTCCAAAATTTCTTAATTACAACGAACAGAACACCCTGCCGCGCAACCGTCCGCTTAATATATTACTATTATAACACATTGTTCAAAATACGGCAACCAATTTTCACAAAAAAATTTGCATAAACTTACAGCGCATTTTTTGTGAAATTCATACAATACTTCCCTTGAACCTTTACACTTACAATGCACTTTACACAAAATCCACACATTTGAAAGTATACGGTCAGCCCTTTTGAAAAATGTCATAACAGTTCACTGTAATATATTATAACATACTTTTCTGTGAAAATCAATACCTTTTAGCCAATAAATCTCCAAAATTCAAAGTTATTTTTTGGCACTTTTCACAAACGGACAGTTTATCGGCAGTTTTACGCCAATTATAATTTCTCCCCGCAATTCTTTTCCCGAAATTTACCATGTGAGAGCAAAACTGCCTGCAATTGTCAACCTCCGTTAACAATCCAAAGCCGACCTCACTTTTTGATTATATAATCCTCCTTTACAAAAAGCCGCAGAAGCCTCGGATATTTTTCCCCGTTACTCATAATATACGAGGAAACGATGACATACAAAAGCCATATCCCCAGCATACCCGCCGAAATTATCACCCCCGCATGCCTGTTTTCCCGCATATTTTCGTTGTATTCATCAAGGGTAAAATATACTCTAGTATCGCTCCGCAGTTCATAAAGAAACCTGCCGCCGTCCCCGCCATAGAGAATGTCAAAGGCTCTCCCCTCTCCTGCGTCCTTTTCAAAGTCCGCAAAATCGGCTGTGTCCTCGGTGAAGTACCAAGAGTAAAGCTCTTCGTCTATGCCCTCAAAGGCTATTTTTATGCGGCTGCTGTCCCCGTCATGCTCGTCGAAATAATATCCGCTTACTTTAGCCGAAGCCGCCGTCAGGCCTTCGGGGGATATATCCCGAAAGCCGAAAACAGCCCACAGCATCAGCCCCAGCGGCAAAAGACCTATTATGATGTATACCGCAATAAACTCCTCCGGGTTCGCCGCATTGCCGCCGAAAAGCCCACCTTTGCCGTCCCCGGTTATCTTCGCCCCCTTGGCATACCGTGCGGCAAAGCGGGCGAATTTACTCCCGCCCTCCGCCATAGCGTCTATCAGTATCACCCGCCGTCCCGCAAATATGTAAATATCGCGGCTTATCCGTATCCGCTTTATTTTATCATAGCCGTAACGGTGACTGATCCTTAACATATCCCTGTAAACAAAGCCCTCGGCGGTGTAGTCTATCCGCTGATTGACCGTAAGCATCAGCGGCACACAGGCGAAGCAGAAGACTGCCGCAATTGCCGTAAGTCCCGCTCCCGCCTTTGTGACAATCGAAATTATCAGCAGCGGCAGGAAAAACAGCAGCCCTATCCCGCCCGCTATCGCCCCCGTTATCGGCATTTCAACGCAGCCGTACCGACCGCTTTCTTTTTGTTTATGCCTGCTTTTTTTCTTTGACATTTTTATCACCGCTTTCGCAATATAAAAAGCCTTATACAGATCCCTCTTACCCCACCTTGTAATAGCACAATGCCACGTCCGGGCGGAGCGTCTTTATATTTTCCTCCTGCTCTTCGGTAACGTTTATCTCGAACACCGAAATGGGGATATACTGCAAACTGTCCATTCCCGCGACCGCACTGTAGTAATCGTCGGGCTTATCAAGGGAGTCTCCTATCTCCAGCACCCGCACCCTGTCAAGGTCGGCTATAAAGTCAATGTTATCTATATTTCCCATTACCATTAGCCACTGTATGTCCATATCTTTTAAAACATCGGTATTTTTTAAGGTAATATTGCCGTTTCCCCATGAGCCTATGCGAAGCCGTTTCAGGTTTTTCAACCTGTCAATGCCGGTAAGATCGACTTGCTGCACTCTGTCATAGTTATCCGTTATCATAACGCTTGTGATACAAGGCAGAGCGGAAAGCTTCTCAAAATTTTCCTCCGTTACCTCGCTGCCGTTAAGATACACACAACAGGAATACTCGTTATAGATACGATCGCCAATTGTCACGGTATTCCCGCCCATATCCGCCCCGTCAGCCAGCCAATGAAGCCGACTGTCCCTGCGGACCATTGTAAAGTCCGCTTTCGGGGGGGCGGGGCTGTCCGCAAATTCTCCGCATAACACCAGCCTGCTCTTTGACTCGGAATATTCCTCTTGCAGGCGGGAAAGCGTCTCGTAAGCATTTATTTTCCCCATAAGCTCGTATCTGTCTTTGTCGACCGTGTTTTCCGCAAATTCGGAAAATTCCTTTTCACTTAAGCTTTCGGCTTCATATATCATAAAATCCCCGCCGCCCTCAAAATAGGTAACATATCCGTCGTTGCTGCTGTAATATCCGTTTATGGGATAGAAAAAGTCGGACTCTGCCATGCGGCGGCAGCCCTCATCGGTTATCATATACGCCCGAAGAAAATAATCGCTCGTTTCGGAAAAATTGCCGCTGTGAAGCTCCGCATATCCGCCTGTCTCCCTGTCCCGATAATAGCCGACGCAGCTCTCGCCGATCAATAAATTCTCCTCCCATTTGTTTTCCTCGATATCGTAAAAATACAGGTTGATAAAAGACTCCGTATCGTCATATTTGCTTAACCGGCAATAAAACATTTCCGGGAAGCCGTCTCCGTTGATATCCGTAAGATACGCCTTATGATTGTAATAATCGTTTGTCTCTTCCGCCATTCGCTTTGCAGCCCTTACGGCGGAATCAAGAACGGTGTCGCTGCGGTAGAAGAGATTTTCGTATTTTTCCAGCGGTTCAACTCCCTCGGAGGGCGTGGCGGCGGATATTACCGCTCCCTTTTCACTGCCCAGGATATAATTGCCCGCGCTCGTTACGCTGTCGGGAAGATACAGCTCCATTATCCCGGTGCTTTCAAACGCCCCCGTATTTATTACCCTTATGCCCTCGTTAAGGGTAACGCTTTCAAGCCCGCTGCCCGCAAAGGCATAGGGGGAAATTTTCACAACGCTGCCGGGGATATTGACGGCTGTAAGATTTTTGCAGTTTTCAAATGCGCTATCCCCTATTATCTCCACGGTATCGGGCAGAGTAACGCCGTCAATTTTGCAGCTGCTGAAAGCCCTGTCCCCTATTTTTGTTACTCCTTGGGCAAACACAGCCTCTCCCGTCCGCCCGGCGGGGTACATTACAAGAGTACTGCCGTCGGCGGTGTAGATAACGCCGTCTGCGGAAATGTAATTTTTGCTTTCCTCGGATATATAAACATTCTGCAAGCCGTCAAGATAACGCAGATTATTTTCCGATAACTCGTCATAGTAACAAGGCAGAGTAAGCTCGGTGATGTATCTGTCCCCGTCCCCCGCAGTGTCCGAGAAGACTGCGGGATTTATCTGCTTTACCGGCAGCCCCTCGATAAAGTCGGGGATAACCACCGCCCTGTCATCACCCAAATACCTGTTCACCCTTACATAACCGTAACTGTCAACTATCCTGTAGGAGAAAATCTCCGACCAATCAACCTCGGCAACAGACGTTTCCTCAAAAACGCTTTCGGAAACATTTTCACCGCTGTTTCCCTGCGAGCAAGCCGTAAACGCCGTCAACACTGTCACCGCCAAAATCAACCCTGTTTTTTTAATTTTCATAATAATGCACCTTCCCTTTCACAAAGTATTTTTGTCTTTCTCAGCCGTTAATCGCTGTGCGGTATTTTCCCCGCCAATGGCGGGGAAAATACCATAAGTAAAATGCTTTACCCAACCTTGTAATGACATATCTTCACGTCCGGGCAGAACTTGGCGATATTTTCATGCTGCTCTTCCGTTACATTTATATCCCAGACCGACTCCACTATATACTCCAGACTGTCCATGCCCGCCATGGCAGAGTAAAAATCCTCCTCCCTGTCAAGTGACCGGCCTATCTCGATCACCCTTGCCTTATCGCATTGGGCTATAAACTCTAAGTCCTCAATACTGCCGTCAACGGTTAACCAGAGTATATCCGTATTTTTCAGAATTTCCCCGTTTGTCACAGTCACTCTCTTGCCGTAGTTTGCCGAGCCTATCCCCAGCTCCCGCAGGTTTTTGAGCTTGTCTGTTCCCGTCAGGTCTATCTCGCTGTGTTCCTCCGTGCCGTAGAGATACAGGGAGGTTATGGAAGGCAGAGCGGCAAGTTTTTCAAAATTTTCGGCGGTAATGTTCTCCCCCTCCAGATAAGCAAAGGAGGTAAATTCACTGTAATCCCTGTTCCCCACCGTAGCAATTATATCCGGGGCAAGAGGGCTGTCATAGGTGGAATAGATATACTCCCCATTGTCGTTGAACCTGCCCGCAAGCTCAAAATCCGCCTTGCCGGGGTCGGGGCTGTCCGCAAAGTCTCCGCAGAGGATAACGCCCTCTTCACCGGGATATTTTTCCGAAAGCTCCTCTATTATCTTATACGGTTCTAAGCCGCCCAGATATTCGTATTTCCCGCCGTCAAGAATGCTCTCGGCAAATTCCGTAAACGCCGCCTCTTCCGAGGAATTCACATCAATATCTCCCTCGTGTATCTCATATTTCCCGCCCCCCTCAAAGCGGGCTATATACCCTTCGTTATCCGAGTAATAGCCTATGGGGAAAAAATGCCCCGAATCAGCTATCCGAAAAAGCTTATTATTATCCGCAAGCATTGCGTCCAAAACATAGCTTGTCTCCGAATGGCAGCCTATACTTAACTGAGCGGTCTTGCCGGTCTCCTTATTACGGTAAAATATTATGTTGTCTTCATACAGGGGATCGAACAGTTTTTTCCATTCTCCCCCCTCGACGTCGTAGCCGTAAATATATACGGGAAGTTCATATTCCGCCGCATGGGACAGGATATTTTCCGGGAAGCCGTCTCCGTCTATATCCGTAAGATACGCCTTATAACTGCCGCCTGCGCCCGTTGTCATCCGCCTTGCCGCCCTTACAGCCGCTTCAAGGACGGTCTCATTGCGGTAAGACAGCCCCCTGTAACGCTCCAGCTCCGAAAACCCCTCGCAGCTTTCAAACGCACTTATCTTAATGTTCATGTTCTGTTCGCTGCCAAGGATATAGCTGCCCACGCTTGTTACGCTGCCGGGAAGATACAGCTCCGTAATGGGCGTGCTTTCAAATGCGCCTGTGCATATCCGCTCCGTTCCTTCGTTTAATGCAACGCTTTTTATCCCGCTGCCGCTAAAGGCATAGGGAGATATTTCCTTTACGCTGCCGGGAATGTTTATGCCGTCAAGCTCCTTGCAAGCCTCAAATGCGCTCCCGCCTATTATCTCCACGGTATCGGGAATGGCAACACTGTCGACCCGACAGCCGTAAAAAGCCCCGTCCCCTATTTTTCTGACCCCCTCCGCAAACACAGCCGCTCCGGTACGTCCCGCAGGGTACATTGCAAGGGTCGTCCCGTCAGAGGTGTAGATAACGCCGTCTATGGAAATGTAATTTTCGCTTTCCTCGGATATGTAAATATTCTGTAAACTTTTCGAGTAATTGAGCATTTTTGCGGAAACGTCCTCTATCTCTCCGGGCAGGGTTATTTCCGTGACCTCGGCGGAGTAAAACACATTCTCGTTAATGGTCTTAACGGGCAGCCCCTCGATATGATCGGGGAAAACCACAACGCCATTGTCGCCGTTGTACTTGTTTATCCTTATATAGCCGTCCTTTACCCTGTAGGAGAAATTTTTAGAGATGTCCTCTTCACGGGTCTCAATCGTCCCGCCGGTTTCACTCCCCTCGCTCTCGCTCCCATGTTCCTCTTCGGCGGCAGTCCCGGACATATCCCCCGAAAGTTTCGGCGTGTTTACGGAAGTTTCCCAACAGCCGCAAAACAACATAACGGCGGCAAGAAATGCGGTGATGCTTAAATAATGTTTTTTCATGATGAACAGCCCCTTTTTGATTTGTATGATGTGTTGGTATAATGCCCGATGTTTCCATAATTTTATTATAATATAACGGTTTTTCAAAGTCAACGGTTTTGAAAAACTGTTATTAAATTGTAATTTTTGTAACGGAGGTGTAATTATTTTTAACCGTTTTGTAACTGTCCCGCGGCGTATTTTCCGAAGGGTAAGTCAACGGACAAATATTAAATTTTTGTAAAATACCGCCTGCCGCTCTTGACAAATTATCCGTAAAGTTATATAATTATACTGTAGTTAGTCTATGCTAATTCCGGTAAGAAATATATCCGACAATATTTCTTGCCTCTTGCTTCTTGGTCTCGTGCTTCTTAGTGTATAAAATCCCAATAACCGACTTTATCGGAAGGAGTTTGACCGCAAATGAAATTCTACGAATACGGCAGCAAGGATAACCCCGCAATATTCCTCTTTCCGGGGACATGCTGCCACTGGCGGCATAATTTCGGCGAGGTGATACCTTTGCTGGAAAAGGACTTTTACGTTGTCTGCGTATCCTACGACGGCTTCGACGAAACGGAAGATACAATATTCCCGGATATGCTGACCGAGACGGAAAAAATCGAGAAATACATAAAAGAAAATTTCGGCGGCAGTATCCGATGCGCATACGGCTGCTCCCTTGGCGGCAGTTTTGCGGGGCTGCTGGTTCAGCGGAAAAGAATACATATTGACCATGGCATTATCGGCAGTTCGGATATGGATCAGGGAGCGGGGCTGTCGGCAAAACTGCAAAGCATACTTGTAAGCAGGATCTTTCACTCTATTCTCCAAAAGGGCAAACTCCCCGGCTTTATGTCGAAAAAGCTCGCAAAAATGTCCCCGTCGGAAAAAGCCTACAATGAAAAGCTGCTGGATATGTTCGGCATGACAAGCACCCGCATGGCGTTCGTAAAAAGGGAGAGCATACAAAATCAGTTTTACTCCGACCTTGTTACCCCCATTGAGAAAAATATCGGCGTAAGGGGGACGACCGTTCACTGCTTTTACGCCGAAAAAATGGGGGAAAAATATCTTGCCCGCTACAGGGAGCATTTCAAAGACCCGGACATACGCCGCCATAATTTGCAGCACGAGGAACTTCTCATATGCTATCCGGAAAAATGGGCGGAAGAGGTAAAGAACTGCTGTAAATAAGCGGGACATTTCCGCAAAACCAATATAAATTCCCCTTGCTTTCCGAGGGGAATTTTTTTGACCTTACAGGGTTTCCCGAAAATTTCCCGAAAAAGCTATTGCATTTTTTTGAAAAATCTGTTATAATTAAGTAAGTGCCTATCAACCGGCATTCCGATAAAATTCAAGTTTTACAAATCCCTGTATTGTGCGGTATTTCCCCGCCGCCGGCGGGGAAATACCTTAATAATAAAACGGTACTTCATTAATGTTTTCCCCGATAAAGTTTATACGAAAGGACTTTGTTAATTATGAGCGAGATAATCTTAAAAGCGGAAAATCTGGTAAAGACCTACGGCAAGGGCGAGGCGGCTGTAACCGCCCTCAACGACGTAAGTCTGGAAGTGAGCAAGGGGGAGTTTCTTGCCGTGGTGGGGCAAAGCGGCAGCGGCAAGTCTACCCTGCTGCATATTCTGGGGGCTATGGATTTCCCCGATTCGGGGAAACTTACCGTGGACGGGGAAGACATCTTTTCCTGCAACGATGATAAACTGGCGGAATACCGCAGGAGAAAGGCGGGGTTCGTTTTCCAGTTCTTTAACCTGCTGCCGGTAATGACCGCAAGAGAAAATATACTTATCCCCTTATCCCTTGACGGACGGCAGGCGGACGAGGAATATCTTGCGGACTTGGCGGAGACCATGGGCATTGATGACAGGCTGTCCCATTATCCTCATCAGCTTTCGGGGGGGCAGCAGCAGAGGGTCGCCATTGCAAGGGCTATGATAGCAAAGCCCGCCGTTATCCTGGCGGACGAGCCTACGGGCAACCTTGACTCCGCTTCGGGAACGGAGATACTGTCCCTTTTAAAGTCCACCATGAAAAAATACGGTCAGACCCTTATTCTTATTACCCACGATATGTCTGTAGCCGCCCAGGCGGACAGGACGGTAACCATTAAAGATGGGAAGATAGTCGGATAGACAGCAGGAGGCGGGCGGCAAGAGGCAAGAATACTGCGTCCGATGATGTGCGTTGTATGGGAGTTTTTTGTAACAGTTACTCATTATTAAAATGCTTAGTTGGAATATTTGTGCAAGTTGCATAAAAAATTGTAACATTTTTGTAATTTGAATTTTAAAAAATATTTGACAAAGGACGAAAAATATGTTATAATATTTATAATGTTTAAGGAAACACCGATCAATTCGGTTTTAAAATTTGTATTCTTTGCGATCCTTTTGGCATGCGGCTTTTCCCCCGCCGTAGGAATGGGAAAGCCTTAAATCGGCATTTCTTAAATTTACCCTCCGAAAAGCTAATTTCCTTATAGATTGGAGTAATGATGACAATGAGCAATCAATCCTTATCAAACATCGCCAATGAAAAGCAGATAGCAGCCTACACCTCCGAATTCAGGGAAAACCGTCTGGCAAAGCCTGTGGATATTTCCCTTACGATCACTGCGGGTCATCTTCACGGAAGAGCCTATATCTGGGAAAGGGAAGGCACCAAAGAGGGGGACGCAGAGTATCAGCGTTTCGTATGTCCTCTCGAAGAGGTCACGAAGGTCTACATAAACGACAATGTAAAGGCAAGTCCTTTGTATATCCAGTGCGACTCCCATGTGAACAAAGTCTTTCACAGGAAGACAATAGTCGTACCCTGTCTTGAAAATGTGGCGGCAATAGCCGAGCAGATAAACGAGCTTCACAAGAAGTTTATGGAAAAATACGAAGCAAAGCAGCAGCAGGAAATGGAAAGAAAGCGTGAGGCACTGGCTGCCGAACGTCAGAAAGAGCTTGCAGAGGCAGAGAACAAGTCTCCCCTGCCGTCTCTGTCTGCGGTGAAAGCACCTGAACCGCCGAAAGCTCCCGAAACTCCCAAAACAGAAAAGCCTGCCCCTGCGACCGCCCCTGCCGTCAAGCCCTCGGCAGATGCGTCTGTACTCACCGGAGATGTTGCGGAGTCGTTAAAAGCACTGGAAAAACTGGAGAGCATTTCCGCTCCCCCGAAAAAACCGGAGCTTGACCTTGCAAGCATACCCGACAAAGCGGAAAGCTCGCCTGTCAAGCCGATTCCCGCTCCCGCTCCAGTTATAGACGAACTGCCTCCCGTTCCCGAAATAGGCGAAGATATGAGTCTCAGTGCGCTTGCTCCCAAGTTTGACAGCATGCAGACAGAGGAGGAAAAGCCCGCTCCCGCTTCCGAAAGCCTGCCGGAGATGTCCGTTCCGCAAGTTTCCCCGGTTTCCGCCGCACCCGCAGCAGAGCCTGTGCAGTCTCAGGGGCTTGAAGGCTTTGAAAGAGCGGTGAGGGCGTTAAAAGCCAGACTGGACGGCGGCGAAATATCCTCGGATGATTTCAAGGCGGAGAGGAAAAAACTTATTGCGGGGCTGTATTGACAGTGACGGCAGCAGTGCGGGAGTGACAGCAAATTATTGCATAAATGATATTATGACAAATTACAGATACAAATTTGAGA
>JAMOZU010000006.1 GCA_023667745.1 Ruminococcus sp. | reverse complement strand
TGGTAGTCCTTAAAAGCGAGGAAGACGAGGACGGCGAAGAAACTCTCGTCACCATCGATGACGACGACGAGTACGATCGCATAGGCAGGATATTTATGGAAAGGCTTGGGGAAATTTACGACGGCGAATAGGAATTTTATGCAATATTGCCAAATTCAGCCGTTAAATTTACCGAAAAAGGTACATTGATTTTTTGCCTTGAATGTGATATACTAATGAAAATGAGATTCTGCCTTGACCGATAAAGTGTGGTTTTATAATCCAACACTTTTTATTAGGGATTCGGTCTCCCGCTGCGGATTGCAGACCTCCCGCCGCATTAGATGTGCGGAGCAACGGACGCAGGGAGCGTGAAACAACGGGGCTGTCACCCACCTGCTGCGTGCGGGTTTTATTCACCACATGGCGGCAAGGCGGGATTCATTTTAGAGTTAGTTGCGGGTGTGGCGTTAGTTGCCGGGTTTTGGAGAGTTTATTTTTGGGACAGGGTACATTGATCGGCTTTGAGAGGCTAGAGCTATGCTTTGTGACCGCATAGTAAGAAATTTTACTGTTCCGCAATGGAGAGTTGCGGGATTTTTTATTTGCCTGAATGTAAAAAATGAACGGCAGTAAATTCTTGCCTCTTGCCTCTAAACTTCTTGCCTCTATTTGGTGAAATCACACTATATTGTAACCAAATTGTAATAACTTTTGTTGCAAATGCTATTGCAAAATCCGAAAAAGTATGTTATAATGATGTTAGCAGCTTAAAATGGATGGCGAAAGCATATTGCTGTTGTATTATTTGCGTAATACAATTTCATCCAATAAACAAACCATGAAAAGGAGATTTTAAAAATGAAGATAACAAGAAAGCTCGCCGCAATCGCCTGCACCTGCGCTCTTGCAGCTCAGGGGCTGGCTGTAAGTGCAGCAGCCGACGATGCCAGCGGCTGGTATTATTATTACAACGGCGTTTACTACAGCACTCTTGACGACGCTTGGGGAGCTGTGGGCTATGTTGACGGCTCGAAGGTTACATCCGTTCCCACCAACAACGTTCCCAAGGGGACGTCCACATGGTACTCCAAGACGTTCAATTCCTATTATAACACCCAGACCGACGCTCTGGCAGCAGGTGCTGTTGACGCTCACATCGCATACAAGGGTACATACTCTTCAACCACTGCAAGCACTTCCGGCTGGTGGTACAGCGAGGTCACCCACAGCTATTATTCAAACTATTCCGACGCTCTTAGAAACTCCAACAACAATTCCGCATATGTAAAGAGCGTTCCCTATTACGGCTATTACAACGGCTACCTTAATGGCTACTACGGCTACACTTACTATGTAAGCTCGGTCACCGGGCAGCGTTACAGCACATGGAGTGCGGCTCTTGCGGCTTCCAATTACGACAGCAGCAAGGTAACCACCCATACCTCAGCCTATGACCCCAACTACAACTACGCTGCGGGTTCTATCTACAGATACCGTTACAACGGCGTTTACTACGGCACTCTTGAGGATGCCATCAAAGCAGGCGGCACAGCTCTGGGCGTTGACATTTACTACACTCCCTACGGCTCTGCGGGCGATGTGGATTACTATTACTACTACAACGGCACATATTACGGCAGCCTTCAGGCGGCACAGAATGCGGGCGGTACGGCTCTGGGCACTGACATTACCTGTGTTCCCTACGGCTACTACGGCGTAAATTACGGCTACGGCTATGATTACGGCTACAATTATCTGTATCCCTACGGCTACAATTACGGCTATGTGTTCAGCGATCCTTACTACACCTTCAAGAATCAGCTTGCCAACAAGAACAGCACTTCCGCAACTTCCACCAAGGAAGCGGAAGACGGCGAGCCTTATATCTACGGCAAGAAGACACGGGCAGGCTGGGACACTATCATCAAGTATATCAAGGCAGCCAGCGCAGGAAGCACCATCAAGGTTGATATGAACGGCTCTTACGAGGTCGACAAGGACGTTCTGGAGGCTATCGACGGCAGGAATGTCAGCGTTACCTTCGTTCTTGACAACGGCGTTAAGTGGACTGTAAACGGCAAGAACGTATCCACTCCCAAGGATATGATCATATACACCGAGTACAATATCCAGTACATTCCCGACAGCCTTGTAAAGAAGGCATCCACGGACGCTGTAGGAAAGGCTCAGATAGGCGTTTCCTCCAACTTTGAGGACTTCGGCTCAAAGGCTAACGTTACCGTTAAGTTCAACTCCGACAGATCAGGCTGCACGGCTGTTGTATACCGTTACGACCCCGACGCCAACTCCCTTAAGGGCGTAAGCAAGGCAAAGGTTCAGTCCGACGGCAGCACTACATTTACCGTTACCGCAGGCGGTCCTTACCTTATCGTGCTTAAGTAAGCGGTATGAAAAGCGAATAAAGATTTCCCCGGTCTTTGGTGAGACCGGGGATTTTTTCTTTGGCGGTAATCGTTCACTATTATACTAATCCCCGAATGAGGGATTTGTATTAACTTCTTTTCCCGCTTTCCGCTCTCGGCTTTATCTTCGCATGTATAACACCTGCCGCCGATGCCGCAAGTTTTTTCGGCAGCAGCTTATAAACACCCGTCATGAGCTTTTTCAGCGGCGGACGGCTGTCCTCCCGCAAAGGAACGTCCGCCCAGGAGGAACGGCTCTTGTATTCGAGCCAAAGGGAAGCATAAGGGTGTCCGCTTCCCCGTATCCACGGGCGCAGAGACAAAAACGATGTGGTGAAATGTATCACTGACGGGTTTTCCTTTGCCTCGCTGACCTCCTCTTCCGTATAAAAGCGGGAAGGCTTGCGAAAAAGGCACAGATCGCCGTAGGAAAAGTCATAGAGAGCTGTATAGCTGTTGTACTTCAAGGGAATTTCCTTTAGCTTTGCCGACAGTACGCCGTTTAAAATACCTTGGTCGGCGCAGGGGACTTTGTTGTTATAGTCGTTGGCAAAGGTCACAAATTTGTCGGAAAGATTATTCTCACGCCATTTTTTCAAATTCACAAGAAGCACTCCCACGTTTACGTAAACGCTGTCCGGGGAAAGTCCCAGTATTTTGCGGTGTTCGCCGCTTACGCAGTCCCCCGCCCCCGCTCCGTAATGCTCGGAGATGTCAGTATCGTACAGCTCGCCGAGGCTGCCCATGACGATCGTGTCGCAGTCGAGATAGAGGAGCTTTTGTATGTGTGCAGGCAGTATGTCCCCCATATAAAGCCGTGAAAAGGTTGACAGCGAGCCTCTTTGCTGCCTCATTTCGCCTTTCAGGACAGAGGTCACGTCCGTAAAGTCAATATCTCTCCCGAAAGTCTCCCCCAGAGAAAGCAACTTTTCCCTGTTTTCCCCGCCGATACCTCCGTCAAGGATAAAGACGTTTATTTCGGGGCATTCCCTGTTGTTCTCAAACAATGACAGCAGAGATACGCCCATTATCTCCGCAAAATTATCGTCCGACGCATAAACTATATTCATACAGCACCTCTTGCAAAAAAGAGGCAAGATAGAAAATCTTGCCTCCGATATCAAATGCAAACGCTTTGCATTTTATCAAACCAACTCAATAACCGCCATTTCCGCAGCGTCGCCTCTGCGGGGGCCTGTTTTGATTATCCTTGTGTATCCGCCGTTTACGTCCGCATACTTGGGAGCAATTTCGTCAAAAAGTTTCTTGACTACGTCTTCCTTTGTAACGTATGCGAGAACCTGACGTTTCGAGTGCAGGTCATTGGTCTTTGCTGTGGTGATCATCTTCTCAGCCATGCAGCGGACTTCCTTTGCCCTCGTTACGGTGGTCTCTATTCTGCCGTTTTCAAGCAGAAATGTTACCATTGCTCTGAGCATTGCCTTTCTGTGGTCGCTGGAGCGGCCCAGCTTTCTGGTTCCCGGCATTGTATTTCACTCCTATCATTACTTGTTTCATTCATCTTCGTGGATCAGGTCAAAGCCCAAAGAACGGAGCTTTTCCATTACCTCATCGAAGGATTTCTTACCGAGGTTTCTGACCTTCATCATTTCTTCTTCCGTTTTGCTTATCAGATCTTCAACGGTGTTGATACCCGCACGCTTCAGGCAGTTGAAGGAACGAACGGAAAGATCGAGTTCCTCTATGGTCATTTCCAGTATCTTTTCCTTGCCCTTGTCGTCCTTTTCGACCATAATATCCGTAATGGCGGACTCATCGGAAAGGTTCGAGAAGCTCTTGAGATGCTCTATAAGGAGATTTGCCGCCTGGGAGACAGCTTCCTTTGCGGAAACAGTGCCGTCCGTCCAGACTTCAAGGAAGAGCTTGTCATAGTCTGTTACCTGCCCCAGTCTCGTGTCCTCCACTCTGAAATTAACTTTCAGCACGGGGGAATAGATGGAGTCAACAGCGATAACGTCTATGCCAAGGCTCATCAGCTGCTTGTTTTTCTCTGCGGGTACATATCCCCTGCCTCGGTCAATGGTTATCTCCATGTAAAGCTTTGCGTCCTTCCCCAGAGTTGCGATGTGCATATCCGGGAAAAGAATGTCGACCTCCGAGTCGGTCTTGATGTCGCCCGCTGTGACCTCGCACTCGTCTTCAGCCTCGATGTATATGGTCTTCGGACCCTCTCCGTAAAGCTTTGCTGTAAGCCCCTTAAGGTTAAGGATTATCTCGGTAACGTCTTCCTTGACCCCTGGGATCGTTGAAAGTTCATGGTGCACGCCGTCAATCTTGACAGAGGTAACAGCCACACCCGGAAGCGAGGAGAGCAGCACTCGTCTGAGAGAGTTTCCCAGAGTCGTGCCATAGCCGCGCTCCAGAGGAGCAAGAACGAACATACCGTATGTGCCGTTGGCTTCAGGGTTTACGGTTTCGATTTCCGGCTTTTCGATTTTTTCAAGCATTAATATAACCCTCCTATGATCGCATTATGGCGTAGAGCATTACCGCAAGTATTACTTGCTGTACAGCTCGACTATCAGGTGTGTCTGAGTCTCGTAGTCAAGGTCGTCCGTAATGGGTGCGCGGACGATCTTAGCCGAGAAATTGTCCCTGTCGGATTCGATCCAAAGGGGGATAACTCTCCCGTTGGTCTGCTCCAGGACATCCTTGAACTTTGCGCTGCTTCTGCTCTTTTCATGGAGCGTGATAACATCTCCGGGTTTTACTCGGTAGGAGGGGATATCCACTCTCTTTCCGTTTACCGAGAAATGCCTGTGAGTTACCAGCTGCCTTGCCTCACGCCTTGTGAGAGCATAGCCCATTCTGTAAACCACATTGTCAAGTCTTGATTCGAGGATAGTTACCAGATTGTCGCCGGCTTTGCCCTCCATTTTGGAGGCTATCTCGAAGTAGTGACGGAAAGGCTTTTCCAGCACGCCGTAGATGAATTTCAGCTTCTGCTTTTCCTTAAGCTGCATCCCGTATTCGGAAACCTTCTTGCGGGTGTTGGCAACGCCGGGCTTGGTAAATCTCTTTGACTCTCTGGATACGCCCATTACCATAGGGCTGATACCTAAGTATCTGCATCTTTTGAGGATAGGTTCTCTGTTTATAGCCATTATTCATTACACCTCCTGTATTCCTTTAGACGCGTCTTCTCTTGGGAGGACGGCAGCCGTTGTGAGGAATGGGCGTAACGTCCTTGATGAGTCTTACTTCCAATCCTACCTGCTGCAATGCTCTTATAGCAGCCTCACGCCCTGCGCCCGGTCCTTTTACGAAGACCTCGACCGTCTTGAGACCGTGTTCCATTGCAGCCTTAGCCGCTGTCTCCGCAGCTGTCTGAGCTGCGAAAGGAGTGGATTTCTTAGAGCCTCTGAAGCCCATTTCTCCTGCGGACGCCCAAGAGATAACGTTCCCCTGAATGTCCGAAACGGTCACTATCGTATTGTTAAAGGTGGACTGAATATGAACAGCGCCATTTTCGATGTTCTTGCGCTCGCGGCGGCGTCTTACAGTAGTCTTCTTACCTTTCTGCTGTGCCATTGTTCATTCCCTCCTTACTTCTTCTTGTTGGCAATGGTCTTTACGGGACCCTTGCGTGTTCTTGCGTTGGTCTTTGTCCTCTGACCTCTTACGGGCAGTCCCTTGCGGTGACGAACCCCTCTGTAGCACTGGATCTCAACCAGCCGCTTGATATTGAGAGCAACGTTTCTTCTAAGGTCGCCCTCCACCACCAGATTGTGGTCAATATATTCTCTGAGCTTGGAAACGTCGTCCTCGGTCAGATCCTTAACTCTTGTATCAGGGTTTACACCTGTGCTTGCAAGAATAACACTTGCAGATTTACGGCCTATACCGTAGATATAAGTGAGTCCTATCTCGACTCTCTTATTCTTGGGCAGGTCAACACCGGCTATACGTGCCATTAATAAATACACCTCCGTAAAATTTGGCGGATTCCAAGCTGTTAAATTTAAAGTAAAACATAAAATCAGCACCCAAGGCTAAAGCTGTATTTCTCGCATTTGAGCTCTTGCCTCTTGCTTCTTGCTTCTCAAAATGAACCGTAAAAGCATTTCTATGTTTTTCTCTTGTACACAGCCGATCCCTTTTGGGGACAAGCTAACGCTCATCTATCCCTGTTTCATGCACCCTTACGGCGCAGCAGCAACTCAGCCCTGACGCTGCTTGTGCTTGGGATTTTCGCAGATGATCATTATCTTGCCTTTTCTCTTGATAACCTTGCACTTTTCGCACATAGGCTTAACTGAAGGTCTTACTTTCATCGATAATTCCTCCTTGCGCTAAAAATTGGATCCTAATCACCGCCGTAAAGCCTTCCGCTTTACTTAGCCCTCCATGTGATCCTGCCTTTGCTCAGATCATAGGGGGACATTTCAACAGTGACCTTGTCGCCGGGAACGATTCTGATATAGTTCATTCTCAGTTTGCCCGAAACATGAGCCAAAATCTTATGTCCGTTTGCAAGCTCAACCTGAAAGTTGGCGTTGGGGAGAGCCTCTATGACAGTGCCCTCTATCTCAATAACATCTTCCTTAGACAAGCTGACAGCCTCCTTAAAGAGTATCGGGAATACCCTCATTCTGCTTTACAAGCCCTGACCGGTTTTCCCATGGGTTTGAGGGCTGCAGGTTCGTGCGTTCCACTCCCCTGTTATGCTGCGGAGCTTCTTATCGGTAATGTCCGTCATATCTATAACAGTATTGGTAAGTTTTACATGTTTTAATCGTTTCCTTTTGGGATTGGATAACCTGCGTTCCTTACCGTCCGCTACAGTGACAAACTCGCCGTCAAATTCCACCACTGCGAGATATTTTCCTTTATCCCGCCCTGCGGCGCTTCTGACGATCATACCTGCCGAAATTTCCATAGCCTTTCCCTCTAAATGATCGTGGGCTTTGTTAGAATTACAGGCCCGTCGGACGTAATTGCGATGGTATGCTCGAAGTGAGCGGAGAGTGAACCTGATTTGGTCAACACGGTCCAGCCGTCCGGGAGTACCTTGACTTCCTCTCCTACCGCATTGATCATGGGTTCTATTGCGATGGTCATACCGGCTATAAGTCTCGGTCCTCTTCCGGGTCTCCCGAAATTGGGTACTTCCGGGGCTTCATGGAGTTTTGCTCCCACCCCGTGACCTACATATTCCTTGACCACGCCGTATCCGTAAGAGGTACAATGCTGCTCCACTGCATGGGAGATGTCCCCCACACGGTTGCCGACCACAGCCTGGGCTATGCCCTTGTAAAGGCTTTCCTCGGTAACTTTAAGGAGCTGCCTTGCCTCCTCAGAAACATTTCCGACAGCAAACGTATAGGCATTGTCCCCATTGAACCCGTCAATGCAGGCACCGGTATCGATGCTTACAATGTCGCCCTCCTTGATTATCTCCCGCTTTGAGGGAATACCGTGTATCACCTTGTTGTTAAGGGATATACACGCCGAACCCGGAAATCCTCCGTAGTTGAGGAAATTGGGTCTTGCCCCGTGCTTTACGATATAATCATGGATTATCTTATCCAGCTCATAGGTAGACATACCCGGTCGGATCGACTGACCTCCGTAATGGAGAGCGTCGGCGGAAATCTGCCCCGCCAGACGCATTTTTTCAAGATCGTACTTGGATTTTACAATAATCATTAACTTGCCTTCTCAAACTACGCCTTAATTGCCTCAAGCACCAGCTTGGAGGTGGCCTTTACCTCACTCTGCCCCTCAACCGTTGTAAGCTTGCCCTTGCCCTTGTAGAAGTCAACCAGCGGAGCTGTAGCCTCGTGATAGGTAGCAAGCCTGTTGAGAACGGTCTCCGGAGCGTCGTCGGCTCTCTGTACCACATTGCCGCCGCACTTGTCGCAAACACCCTCTGCCTTGGTGGGATTAAACTCCACATGGTAGGAAGCGCCGCAGCTTTCGCAGACTCTCCTGCCGCCTAAGCGGTTTTTGATGTCCTCATCGGGGACGGATATTTCAATTACCTTGTCAATGGCAACTCCCATGGTCTCCAGAGCTTCCGCCTGGGGGACCGTTCTGGGGAAACCGTCAAGGATAAATCCCTTGGCGCAGTCGCTTTCGGCTATCCTGTCCTTCAAGATGCCTATTACCACATCATCGGGAACAAGGTCTCCAGCGTCCATAGCGGACTTTGCCTTAAGACCCCACTCGGTGCCGTTCTTGACAGCCGCTCTGAGGATATTGCCTGTGGATATCTGAGGTATGCCCAGCTCTGCGCTGATGACCTCTGCCTGTGTTCCCTTGCCTGCGCCGGGTGCGCCCAAAAGAATAAGATTCATAGCATTTTTCCTTTCATTGATACCAACTCACGACCCATGTGCATACATACAAACGGGAGTGAATTTGTATAATAGCGTCTTCGGTTTATTTATTCAAGAAATCCCTTGTGGTGTCTCATCATCATCTGCGATTCGAGCGTTCTCACCGTTTCAAGAGCAACGCTGACAATGATCAGTATCGAAGTACCCGCCATGGAAATCTGCATTTGAGTTGCCATCTGGAAAAAGATGGGGAAAATGGCTATAACGCCGAGACACACAGCTCCTATGAGAGTTATCTTTGAGAGGACTCTCTGAATGAAGTCGCTGGTGGGCTTTCCGGGTCTGATACCGGGAATGCCGCCGTTGTTCTGCCGCAGATTGTTGGCTATCTCGATAGGGTTGTACTGCATTGAAACATAGAAATAGTTGAATGCGATGATAAGGACAAAGTAAATGATAGCGTACCATACGCTGTTGGTGCTGAAAAACCTCAGCAGACCGTTGTAGAATTTTTCGCCCAGACTCCAGTTCTCGTAATTTGCGGGATCGGGAGCTCCGATGAACATCTGAATGGTCTGAGGCAGCGACATAAACGCCATTGCGAAGATAATAGGCATAACGCCGCTCATAGCTACCTTTATGGGGATATGGGTGTTCTGCCCGCCGTACTGCTTTCTCCCGACCACACGCTTGGCGTACTGAATGGGGATTCGTCTTTCGGCGTTGTTCATAAGGACTATGAAGCCTATCATAAGGACTTCTATTATCCCTATAAGCAGGATAAGGAAATACTTTTGGTTATCCGCCTTTGCCTGCTCAAACAGTCCCATAATGTCCGTTGGTATCCTTGCCACGATACCCGCAAAGAGTATAATGGAGATACCGTTGCCGATACCGTTTTCGTTGATAAGGTTGCCCAGCCATACTATAAGGCTCGACCCGGCTGTCAGCACTCCGATGATTACCACCGCTGCAAAAACTCCCTCTGCGCCTTGGGTGTACTTTACCGCATTGGCTTGGTTGCGTATGGTAAAGTAGTAGCCGTAGCTCATTACAAGGGATATAACAAGAGCCGTGACGCTTGTTATCTTTTGCAGTTTCTTCCGCCCCTCTTCTCCCTCTTTCTGCATGCTTTCCAAAGGCGGAAGAGCGTATGTCAGCAGCTGGATTATGATAGAGGCGTTGATATAAGGCTGGATAGACAGGGCAAATAGCGTACCCTTTGAGATGGCACTTCCCGAAAGCATATCAAGGTAGCTGAAAATGCTGCCGTCGTTGCCGCTTATCATGGCGGTTATCTTTTCCGGCTCAAGGAACGGCACAGGCAGTGAACAGCCCAAGCGGAAGATAACGATAATGAGTAATGTGTATAGGAGCTTTTTCCTCAGCTCCGGCGTTCTCCAAGCGTTTCGCATGGTAGCAAACACATTACATCACCTCAGCCTTCCCGCCTGCTTTCTCGATTTTTTCCTTTGCAGAGCCGGAGAATGCGTTAGCCTTTACCGTAAGGTTTTTGCTGAGTTCTCCGTTTCCGAGTATCTTAACGCCGTTCTTTGTCTTCTTGACAAGACCGCTTGCCTTTAAAAGCTCGGCGTCAACGACAGTTCCGTCAACGAACTTGTCCAAGTCGCAAACGTTCACCGTCTCGTACTTTACAGCGAAGATATTGTTGAATCCTCTCTTGGGGATTCGCCTTGTCATGGGCATCTGACCGCCCTCGAAGCCGGGTCTTACGCCGCCGCCCGAACGGGCATTCTGCCCTTTGTGACCTTTTCCGGCAGTCTTGCCGTTGCCCGAACCGTGACCCCGTCCAACACGCTTAACGTCCTTGTTTGCGCCGGAAGCGGGAGAAAGTTCATATAACTTCATAGCTTACTGCACCTCCATTCAAGCGTTGGTTACGGATACAAGATGAGAAATTATCTTGATTTTTCCCTGTACGGAGGGGTTATCCTGCTGTACAGTCTCGTCGCCTATTTTCCGAAGCCCCAGAGAAGCAGCGGTAGCGATCTGCTTTTTCTTGCAGCTGTTAAGGCTTTTTACAAGCTTTATTTTGAGCATATTTGCCGCCCTCCTTAGCTAAGAATTTCTTTAACGGACTTGCCCCTTACAGCGGCAACTTCCTTTGCGCTGCGAAGCTCGGAAAGTCCCTGAAGAGTAGCCCTTACCACGTTGCAGGCGTTGTTGGAACGAAGAGACTTTGTTCTGATGTCCTTTATTCCCGCAACCTCGATAACCGCACGGACAGGACCGCCTGCGATAACGCCCGTACCGGGTGCGGCGGGCTTCATGAGAACTCTTCCCGCACCGAACTTGCCTATTACCTCATGAGGAATGGTAGAGCCTCTGAGGGAAATCTTCATAAGGTTCTTCTTGGCGTCCTCTATCCCCTTGCGAATAGCGTCGGGAACTTCTCCGGACTTGCCAATGCCGAAGCCTACAATGCCGTTGCCGTCGCCTACGACCACGAGAGCCGCAAACTTGAATATACGTCCGCCTTTAACGGTTTTCGATACTCTGTTGATAGCTACGACCTTTTCGGTAAGCTCCATATTTGAAGCGTCTATCTTAGTCAAAAGTGTGACCTCCTTTGTAAATTTTAGAACTTGAGACCGCCCTGACGTGCGCCGTCTGCGAGACTTGCCACTCTGCCGTGATAGAGATAGCCCGCTCTGTCGAATACGACCTCTTCAATGCCCTTTTCCTTGGCAGCTGCGGCAATAGCCTCGCCTACCTTGAAAGCTCCGTCCTTATTGCCGCCGTTGGCATCGAATCCCTTTTGCAGGGAAGACGCACTTGCAAGAGTTACCCCTGCAACGTCGTCAATAAGCTGGGCATATATATGCTTTGCGCTGCGGAAAACATTCAGGCGGGGACGTGCAGCCGTACCGCTTATTTTGCCCCTTACACGTTTCTGTCTTTTCGCCCTGGTTTCCTTTCTGTTGATCTTCTTAACCATTATTACAACTCCTATCTTCCCAAAGAATAGTAGGTCCGGGGTTCGGGTCGGTCCGGATCGCCGGACGGCGAGGTAATCGACGGTAGCCGATAGGCAAAAGGTTTCGTTGTTCAACCGACTTTCCTTGCCATTCGCCGTATTTCAATAGCTGCATACACAGCCCCGAAATACTCTTGACCGCTACGGATCTGTCCCATTCTTCCATATTCGAGAGTATAAACGTTATTACTTCTTGCCCTTGCCGGCTTTACCCTCTTTGCGGATAATATGCTCGCCGGTGTAGCGTATGCCCTTGCCCTTGTAGGGTTCGGGAGGTCTCTTTTCACGGACTTCCGCCGCAAACTGACCTACCGCCTGCTTGTCGATGCCGTTGATGATTATCTTGTTGGCGGAGGGAACGTCTATGGTAATGCCGTCTGTCTCCGCAACTATCACCTGATGGGAGTAACCTAAGTTCATAACTAAGTTTTTCCCCTGCTTCTGGGCTCTGTAACCGATACCCTCGATATCGAGAGACTTGGAGAACCCGTTGGTAACGCCCTCCACCATATTGGAAAGGAGCGACCTTGTAAGTCCGTGAAGGGACTTGTGGAGCTTGTCTTCGGAGGGACGTTCAACTATCAGCTCTGCGCCCTCCTGCTTTATAAGCATATCCTTGTGAAAATTTCTTGTAAGCGTGCCCTTAGGTCCCTTTACAGTGACCTCAGTGCCGTTGATCTTCACGTCAACACCGGCGGGAACACTTATAGGCTTTCTTCCTATTCTTGACATGTAACGTGTTCCTCCTTACCATACGAACGCAAGGACTTCGCCGCCCACATTCAGCTCTCTTGCCTTCTTATCGGTCATAACGCCCTTGGACGTAGACACGATAGCGATGCCGAGACCTTTCATTACCTTGGGCATATCCTCGCAGCTCGAATAAATTCTCAAACCGGGCTTGGAAACTCTGCGCAGCCCCGTGATGACCTGTGATTTATTTTCGCCGTACTTCAGGGTGATCCTTATGATACCCTGCTTGCCGTCGTCGATGAGCTGATAGCTCTTGATATAGCCTTCATCAACAAGAATCTGAGTGATAGCCTTTTTCATATTTGAAGCAGGCACGTCAACAGTGGGGTGCTTGGCAGTGTTGGCGTTACGTATTCTTGTAAGAATATCAGCGATTGAATCGGTAATCTGCATACCATTTACCTCCTTGTATACTAAGCAGTGCAGCAGTGCAATACCGCAAGAAGTCACAAAGCAAGATTTATCACGCACTACAGAACATCTTCCGTAATCCGATTCTAACCTCTTACCTCTAACCTCTTACCTCTAATCACCAGCTTGCCTTTTTAACTCCGGGGATCTGACCCTTGTGAGCGAGTTCCCTGAAACATATCCTGCAAATGCCGAACTTACGCAGATAAGCGTGAGGTCTGCCGCATATCTTGCAGCGGTTGTACGCCCTGGTCGTGTACTTAGGAGTTCTCTGCTGTTTGATCTTCATAGAAGTTTTAGCCATAAAAATTCCTCCCGATTACTTGGCGAAGGGTGCGCCCATAAGCTCTAAAAGCTCCTTGGCTTCCTCGTCTGTGTTGGCAGTGGTAATGATGTTGATATCCATACCTCTTACCTTGTCTATCTTGTCGTACTCTATTTCGGGGAAAATGAGCTGCTCCTTGATACCTGTGGAATAATTTCCTCTTCCGTCGAAGGAGTTGCCGTTTATTCCTCTGAAGTCACGCACACGGGGGAATGCCACATTAAAGAGCCTGTCGAGGAACTCGTACATCTTTTCCCCTCTGAGAGTGACCTTAACGCCGATAGGCATACCCTCACGAACCTTGAAGTTAGCCACGGACTTCTTTGCCCGGCATACCACAGGCTTCTGCCCCGTGATAAGCGCAAGGTCGTTCATAATAGCGTCGATGACCTTGGAATTGTCCTTTGCCTCGCCCGCACCCACGTTTATAACTACCTTTTCGAGCTTGGGTATCTGCATAACGCTCTTGTAGCCGAACTTCTTCATAAGCGAGGGAGCTACGGTGCTGACATATAATTCCTTTAAATTTGCTGCCATTTAGGGTAACTCCTTTCTTAGTATGCTTTGCCGCAGTCAGCGTGCTTGCACACTCTGGATTTGCTGCCGTCCTCGGCAATTTTGTGAGCAAGTCTTGTGGGCTTGCCGCAGTGAGGGCATACAGCCATCACCTTGCAGGCGTACAAAGGTGCTTCGCACTTTACAATGCCGCCCTGCTGACCCATCTGTCGGGGTTTGACATGCTTTGTAACAATGTTCAGACCCTCAACAATGACCTTCTGCTCCTTGGGAGATACCTCCAGCACCTTTCCCTTCTGACCCTTGTCCTTGCCGGACAGGATAACAACGGTGTCGCCTGTTTTAACGTGAAGTTTCTTGTTCATTTGTAGGCACCTCCCGCATTAAAGTACTTCAGGAGCAAGGGACAGTATCTTCATATAGTCCTTGTCTCTTAACTCTCTTGCCACAGGCCCGAAAATACGGGTCCCTCTGGGGTTCTTGTCCTCCTTGATGATAACAGCTGCGTTATCGTCAAAGCGGATATATGTGCCGTCCTCTCTGCGGACGCCCTTGGCGGATCTTACGATAACCGCCTTCACAACGTCGCCCTTTTTAACAACGCCGCCTGGTGTTGCTTTTTTGACCGAAGCAACGACCACATCGCCGATGTTCGCATATCTTCTGCGAGTACCGCCAAGAACTCTGATACACATAAGTTCTTTCGCACCCGTATTATCAGCGACCTTTAAATAAGTCTGCATCTGTATCACAGCGCATAAACTCCTTCCCTTAACAGTGAATACCGACATCACGGCAGTGAATGCCCGTTCCCTTGCAGATTCAACATCCGCACCGGGTAAACCGCATTCCTGCCATAATATCGCAAATCACTAATTTTAACGTTTCAACGCCGCCGTGCGTTTCCGGCATAAGGGCATATCGCACAGGCAACATTAAAATTATACCATAGTCGGGCTCACCTGTCAAGGACTTTGGAAAAATTTATTTGAAAATTTTTCATTAACATTCCTTGAACTTTTAACGGCTGACAACCAATGACATTTCAAGCATTTCAAAACAAAGTTTAACCTGCCCGAAACACCCTCTAGCCTCTAGCCCTCTAACGACTAACGACTAGTCGCCTAGCCTCTACTTGGCTTTCTCAATGATCCTGACCAGTCTCCATCTCTTGTCCTTGGACAAAGGACGGGTCTCCATGACCTCGATCCTGTCGCCGATCCTGCACTCGTTGTTCTCATCGTGCGCCTTGAGCCTGATGGTTCTCTTGATGATCTTCTTGTAAAGGGGGTGCTTGACGTTGTCCTGGATAGCGACTACAACGGTCTTGTCCATCTTGTCGGATACGACCTTGCCCACTCTTGTTTTCCTAAGATTTCTCTCAGCCATTTTAGCTTTGTCCTCCCTTCACTCACATCTTGATATCGAACTTCTCGCGAAGAATCGTTTTCACTCTTGCAATATCCTTCTTAACGTCACGAAGACGGGCAGGATTGTCAAGCTGGTTCACAGTGTGCTGGAAACGAAGAGCAAACAGCTCTTTCTTAAGGTCGGTGAGCTTGTTTTCCAGCTCAACTTGGGTCAAATCTCTAACTTCTGCGGCTTTCATCAGCTCTTCGCCTCCTCTTCCTTAGCTACAAACTTGCACTTGATGGGGAGCTTGTGCATCGCAAGACGCATAGCCTCTCTTGCGGTCTCCTCGGGAACGCCTGCGATCTCGAAAAGAACTCTTCCGGGCTTGACCACAGCCACCCAGTATTCGGGAGAACCTTTTCCCGAACCCATTCGGGTCTCTGCGGGCTTTTCCGTTACGGGCTTGTCGGGGAATATCTTTATCCAAACCTGACCGCCTCTCTTGATGTAACGGGTCATGGCGATACGGGCAGCCTCTATCTGATTGGAGGTTATCCATGCGGGTTCTAAAGCCTGCAAACCGAAATCGCCGTTGGAGACCTTGTTGCCTCGGAGGGCTTTACCTGTGAGCCTTCCTCTCTGCACTCTCCTGTATTTAACTCTCTTTGGAAGCAGCATTATGCGTTACCTCCTTCGCTTCTGTTATTGTTGCTGTTATTGCGGGGTCTGCTGTCACGGCGTCTGCCGCCGTCATTGCGGTCTTTGCGCTTTCTTTCGGGTCTCTCCTGAGTCCTGCTGACCCTTGCGGCGGACGCTTCGCCCTTTAATATCTCGCCCTTGTATATCCATACCTTAACGCCCAGTCTGCCGTAAGTGGTGTGCGCCTCGGCAAAACCGTAGTCGATGTCCGCACGGATAGTCTGAAGGGGGATAGTACCCTCGTGATAAGTCTCGCTTCTGGCTATTTCCGCTCCTGCCAATCTGCCGCCGACCTTTACCTTAATGCCCTTGGCACCCAGCTTCATAGCTCTTCCGATAGCCTGCTTCATGGCTCTCCTGTAAGAAACACGGTTCTTGAGCTGATCCGCAATGCTCTCCGCCACCAGAGTAGCGTCCATGTCGGGGCTTTTCACCTCAACGATGTTGATATAAACGGTCTTCTTGGTATCTGCGGATTTG
The DNA here is from genome assembly GCA_023667745.1 of Ruminococcus sp. Taxonomy (GTDB): domain Bacteria; phylum Bacillota; class Clostridia; order Oscillospirales; family Ruminococcaceae; genus Huintestinicola. The sequence goes on along the minus strand of JAMOZU010000006.1, from coordinate 8,323 downwards.
TTCATCATCTTCTCCACAGCCAGTCTTACCTTTTCGATCTTCTCGCCGCCCTTGCCGATAACGATACCGGGCTTTGCGCAGTGAACATTGATCCTTACCTTATTGTCTGCGTATCTCTCGATCTCGACCTTGGGAACACCCGCAGCATATAACTCCTTCTTGATGAAGTTACGAACGTTGTAGTCCTCAACAAGCGTGTCGCCGAAAGCGGCCTTGTTTGCAAACCAACGGGAATCCCAGTCCTTGATAACGCCTACGCGCAGACCGTGGGGATTAACTTTTTGTCCCATAATTTACCTCCTCTTCCGACTTATTCTTTTTCCGCCACAACAAGGGTAACGTTTGAAGTTCTCTTGTTGATGCGGAAAGCCCTGCCCTGTGCTCTGGGCATAATGCGCTTCATTATAGGACCCGGCCCTACATGGCACTCCGAAACTATCAGATCGGCTTCATTCATGCCGAAGTTGTTGACAGCGTTGGCCACCGCCGATTTCAAGAGCTTCTCCAGATATTCACAGGCAGCCTTGGGGGTGGTCTTCAAAATCGCCATTGCAGTCTCAACGTCCTTTCCTCTGATAAGGTCGAGAACGATCTGAACCTTTCTGGGCGCAATGCGTGCATTTGTAAGTGTAGCCTTTGCTTCCATCTTAAATTCTCCTCTCCGCCTTATTTACCGTTGTTGGACGTTTTAGAGCCTGCATGACCCTTGAACGTTCTCGTGGGCGCAAACTCACCCAGCTTGTGTCCCACCATATCCTCCGTAACATATACGGGAACATGCTTCCTGCCGTCGTGAACGGCAAAGGTGTGTCCCACGAAATCCGGGAAAATAGTGGACGCTCTGCTCCAGGTCTTTACGACCTTCTTCTCCCCTGCCTCATTCATGGCAAGGACTTTCTTCATAAGAGCCTCCTGGACGAAAGGCCCCTTCTTGATACTTCTGCTCATTGGTTTTCCTCCTACGGTCAATTCTTAGGCAAGATAAACTTTGCGGCTTAGAGGCAAGATTTTGTCTTACTCGTCCCGTAAGTTTATCCCCTTTACGAATCCTATGAGTAATTGTTAGTTTATGAGCGGGAGAGGCAAGAGGCAGGATAATCAGCCTCCGCTTCTTCACTCGGTGTACTTTCTTAACAGGTGTTTTCCCGCCGCAGGCGGGAAAACACCGCCCAACATCAGTAACTTACAACAAGTTTATTACTTGCGGCAAATTTACTATTTGCCATTTCTTCTCTTAACAATAAACTTATCCGAACGGTTGTGGGTCTTTCTGGTCTTGTAACCGAGAGCAGGCTTGCCCCAAGGTGTAACAGGACCCGGACGTCCAACGGGGGACTTGCCCTCACCGCCGCCGTGGGGGTGATCGTTGGGGTTCATTACAGAACCTCTTACGGTAGGTCTGAACCCTAAGTGACGGGTGCGTCCCGCTTTACCCAGATTAACGTTCTCGTGGTCGATGTTGCCCACCTGACCGACGGTCGCCATGCAGTTTACGGCAATTTTCCTCATCTCACCCGAAGGGAGACGGACAAGAGCGTAATCGCTTTCCTTGCCCATAAGCTGCGCCATATTTCCTGCCGACCTTACCAACTGCGCGCCCTTGCCGGGGTACAGCTCCAGGTTGTGGATAAACGTACCCACGGGAATATCCTTGAGCGCAAGAGCGTTGCCGGGCTTGATATCAGCGTCTGCGCCCGCCCTTACCACGTCCCCTACTTTCAAGCCGTAGGGAGCAATGATATATCTCTTCTCGCCGTCCTCATACTGAACGAGAGCTATAAATGCGCTTCTGTTGGGATCGTACTCAAGAGTCTTTACAGTGGCGTTCATGCCCTGCTTGTCTCTCTTGAAATCTATGATCCTGTATTTTCTCCTGTTGCCGCCGCCTCTGTGACGAACGGTAATACGTCCGTAGCTGTTTCTGCCCGACTTCTTGTTAAGGGGAGCCAAGAGGCTCTTTTCGGGAGCGACTTTGGAAAGCTCGCTGTAGTCGGTAACAGTCATCTGCCGCCTTGAGGGGGACGTAGGCTTGTATGACTTTATAGCCATTTGTATTTCAACTCCTTGATTTACGGTTTAGCGGGAAAAATCCCATACATACCGCCCGCATTATGCGGACATGCCAACACGCCCTGCTTAGTTAAGCCCGTCAAAGAACTCGATGGACTTAGAACCCTCTTTAAGGGTAACGATAGCCTTTTTCCAGTCGGGAGTAGTACCTCTGTTCATGCCCACTCTTCTGGAACGCCCCTTGCAGTTCATGGTGTTGACGCTTGCCACCTGCACGTCAAAAAGCTCCTCGACAGCCTTTGCTATCTCTATCTTGTTGGCGTTTTTGGCGACCCGGAAGGTGTACTTGTTTTCAGCCAGCGCACCCATGCTTTTCTCGGTGATGATAGGCTTTATCACAATATCCTGTGCGACCATTACGCATACACCTCCTCGATTTTTGCGACTGCGTCCTTGACTATGATAAACTTGTCATAGTTGAGAATATCGTAAACATTGATGGTGTTTACCAAAGCAGTCTTCACGCCGGGAATGTTGGCGGCACTCTTAATTACCTTGGAATCAACCTCCGGCATTACAATAAGTGCCTTGCTGCCGCCTGCGCCTATAGCTCCCAGCATTTTAACAACGTCCTTTGTCTTGTAATCGCCCAGCGTAATGCTGTCAAGAACGATAAGATCGTTGTCAAGAACCTTTGACGAAAGAGCGGACTTCATAGCCAGTCTCTTTATCTTCTTGTTTACGGTGAACCTGTAGCTTCTGGGCTTGGGGCCTAAAGCAACGCCGCCGTGCCTCCACTGGGGAGAGCGTGTCGAACCCTGCCTTGCGTGACCTGTGCCCTTCTGTCTCCAGGGCTTCTTGCCGCCGCCGCTTACCTCTGTGCGGGTAAGGGTGGACTGTGTTCCCTGCCTCTGATTGGCAAGGTAATTTACTACCATAGTGTGCATAGCGGACACATTGGGAGCAATACCGAATACAGCGTCCGAAAGCTCAATGTCGGAAACCTGATTACCTGTCATGTCGAGAACCTTGATATTAGGCATTTCGCTTCCTCCTTCCATTAAGCCTTTTTAACGCAGTCAACAATGGTGACTATCCCGTTTTTCGGACCGGGGATCGCACCCTTGACAGCGATAAGGTTATTTTCAGCGTCGATCTTAACGATCTCCAGATTCTGCACGGTTACCTTCTCTGCACCCATGTGACCGGGGAGAACCTTGCCCTTGTAAATTCTCGAAGGGGACGAGCATGCTCCCATAGAGCCTGCGTGCCTGTGAACGGGGCCTGTACCGTGAGTTTCCTTCAAACTGGAATTGTTGTTCCTCTTGATGGTACCCTGGAAACCTTTACCCTTTGAAGTACCCGAAACATCAACAATGTCTCCCACTTCAAAAGTATCTGCCTTGATGGTGTCGCCGACGTTCATGCCGTCCGCACCGTCAAGCCTGAACTCTTTGAGAGTTCTCTTGAGAGCAACGTCTGCCTTTGCAAAGTGACCTTTGCGGGGCTTGTTGACGAGCTTCTCCCTGATGTCGCCGAAGCCGCATTGAACTGCGCTGTAGCCGTCGTTCTCGACGGTCTTCTTCTGAACCACAACACAGGGTCCCGCCTCAACAACAGTTACGGGAATTACCTTTCCCGCCTCATCGAAAATCTGCGTCATGCCGATTTTTCTGCCGATGATAGCCTTTGTCATACTTTTACCTCCCTTGGTTATTGGTTGGGTCTCCCCAACATTGACCCACAGTGAAACATCTTCGCACGTGTGTCCCTACCGGACTTTTCCGCCCGTCAAGCCGTCCGAAAATACCGGATAGCCTGCCGGAATACACGCCGCCGGGAAATCTTACATTTCCAGTACGATGTCAACGCCTGCGGGAAGCTCAAGGCTATTGAGTGCGCCGCTGGTCTTCTCGGTAGGTCTGATAACGTCTATCAGCCTCTGATGAGTTTTCAGCTCGAACTGCTCGCGGCTGTCCTTATACTTGTGAACGGCACGGAGAATGGTGATTATCTCCTTTTTTGTAGGCAGGGGGATAGGTCCCGAGACCCTTGCACCGCTGCGCTTAGCCGCCTCAACAATCTTGGCTGCCGCCGCATCGACCACAGCGTGGTCATAGCCCTTGATCTTGATCCTGATTTTTTCATTGACTGCCATTTTAGAATCGCCTCCATTGATATTTTCGGGGGACGAAAATGCAACACCGTGTATTCTTTCCGTTTTAAGTCAATGCCGCCTTTTTTGCGCACACACCGCACTTAACACGTTCACACGCCGCCGTGTGTCTCATACATAAGACAACGGAAAATCCGTTTGACTTTCACAAAATCCCGATTTAAGGTTTTCCCCCGCCGCAGGCGGGGAAAACCGTCTGCCGTAAAGGTCGATCGTTTCATTCGGAATTTTCTTTATCAAACGGCTCAAAAATACACACATTGCTCCTGCCTGCAAGGGTCACCCCTGCGGTTCAAGACGCCAAACAGTGTCCGGTATTACAGCCGCCCGGTTTAAAATCGGACATACTCTGCGGAAATTACCTTACAAACCGTAAGCAACCTTCCGCTTCATCGCATATCATTTGCAGTCACGCACTAAGTATTATAACATATTTTTCCGGTTATTGCAATAGGTTGAGGGAAATTTTATGTGCAGAAATTTTAGGAGATTTTGAGCGGGAATTTGGTGATGTTGCACAAACGGTTGCTTGACTGTATAATGTATAATACTTTACTCTTTCGGTCTATGCCGGTAACATGCACCCTTATAAAAAAAGGCGTTGGTTTATGGGAATTGATGACCGGCATTTTTCGCATCTGTTTTCACAGCGCATTTTTGGACATTTTTTTACGCATTCAAAACAAAGGATACATTCCGTCCCGTTTTCCCGTTTCCGTGAATTATCCGTAACGTCCGCATTCATCGGACACACCTTTTTGCACCTGCCGCACAAAACGCATTTTTCTTTATCGCATTTTATCCGTAACAGGGAAAAATAACTTGCGGGCTTCAGGAACACCGTCACAGGGCTATGTATTTGCAGAACGCACGGTTATCCTTAAACGCAAAAGCAAGGATAATGCCGACGGCGTAATAAAGTATATTCCCTATGACAAACGCCCAAAACATTATTTTCTATATAACTGAAATTGAACAGGTAAAAGATGTTATCCTTCGTCAGCCATAATGTAACAGCTATCGTCTCAAATATTATAAGCATAATAAGCGGCGGGATATACTTTTTCATATTCAACCTCCTGCCGCACGGCACTTGCCATATCCGATTTCCGACCGTCCAAAATTAAAAGGGCTCGTGTCCCCAAAAACACCGACCCTTTTATACACGCATTGCAAGCCGTATCTCCCGTAACAAACTCACGCCGCACTATTAACTATTAACTATTAACTAACCGTTAACTGTCTTCAAACACTCCGATAACTTCCCCCACCGTCTCCTCGCACTGCTTAATGCTGTTGAGCAAGGCGGAAGCGCACTCCGGGGACTCCTCGGAAATGGAATTGGTGGTTATTACCGCATTCTGCATAACACCCTGCTTTGCCCTGTTTTCCGCACGGGACTTTTTTATCTCCATGGCGGACTGTACAAAGCCGTCCACTGCGGGGCTGTTGACGGTGAAAAACCTGTGGTCGTTCTTGGGATTCGCCGAATATATCAGGCGGAATATCCTGTAGACCGCCAGGTCAAAGTAACTGCGCACCGCCTTTTCAAGCTCCTTGTCCCCCCAACGGCGGAGCAATGAGAAAATAAGCCTCTGGGAATTGTGCAGTCCGGAAAGATCCGGGTCGCCCTCGGCAGTCCTGACAGCCGCCGCAGGGCTTGTCTCCGTCTTGCCTCCCGGCTCTGCGCACCTGCCCAGAAGATAGTCGCAGGAAACGTTATAGTAATCCGCAGTCTTGACAAGAAAGTCAAGCCCGCATTCTCTTATGCCCTTTTCATAATGTGACAGCAACGCTTGGGAAACGCCCAGATCGGCAGCTGCCTGCTTTTGACTGATATTGCGTTCTTTTCGCAAAAGCGTAATTATACGGGGAAAATCCGCATTCACAAAAGCACCTCCGGCAGTTTTCTTTCAGCGTTGCAACCTATTTTACGGCGTCGGGCTTTTCTCGCCCGCCGCTCGTTATACATTCCGTAAAGAAAACGTTTATATTTTTATCCCATTATACATATCCACGACAATTCCTCTACATAATGTATATTATATAACATAACGTACAATTTGTAAAGGGGTTTTTGAGTAAAAATGCAAATATAAAAGTAACTTTTTTATGAACAGCCGTGAAACTGCACAATAAATGTCGCAATATTCATCGGAATTTAGGAGATAATGCCATATTGTATCTTCATTCGCAGTATTCTGATGACATGAATGTCAAGTATCTCCTCCGTTATCTCCCCGTCTTCGTAAGCGGTTTTCAGCTCACCGTACGCCGCCTCACAGTCGGACACACACAGCAGATCGTTATCCGCCAGAATCGCCGTAACATAGGGCTTTTCATACCCGCTTACAGCGTCCATGCCCATGTCGTCCGTCACGGCAACGCCGTCGAACCCCAGCGTTTCCCGCAACTCCCCGTGTATCACCGCCGACAGGGACGCAGGAACGTCCGGGTCGATGGAGTCGTAGACCGTATGCCCCACCATTACCGCAGGTGTTTTCCCTTCCGTTGCGTTTATTCCCGCCTCAAAGGGGAGATAATCCCTCTGGGCAAAGGAGCTTAACTCCCTGCCGTCGTGGGACGTTCCCTCGTGGGTGTCGGTGTTGTCGCCGTAACCGGGAAAATGTTTAAGGCAGCTGGCTATCCCCCCTTTGTCCGCCGCAGCCACCATGGCTCTTATCCCCTCAGCGGTGTTGGCGGCTCCCTGCCCCAATGTTCTCGGATATATGTAGCTTGTCTCATCGGCGGAAATGTCCGCCACAGGAGCAAGATTGAAGTTAATGCCCAAGGACTTTAACAGCCTTGCCTTTTCACTGCCGTCTATCTCCAGAAGCTCCGTGCCGCCCCGGCTGTACAGCAGTTGGGGAGAAGAGAAAGGCTCGTCCCGAAATTCCTTATATTTGCTGACCCTTACCACCGTTCCGCCCTCTTCGTCCACCGCAATAAAAGGCGTTATACCGCAAGCCTCTTTTATCTCCTTTGTGAACGCCCTTACCTCGTCGGCAGTCTTCCCCTTGAAGTCCTCCGCATACAGCGTGTACCCTCCGAGAGAATATTCGCTCATGACCTCCGCCGCATTTTCCGGACACCTTGCCAGCAGCAGCTGACCTATCTTTTCATCCGCCGTCATTCCCGCCGCTATATCCTCCGCCCGCTTTGTCTGTTTGTCCAACAGTTCCTCTGCCCTTGCCGCCGCCTTTTCCTCCTCCGACAGCTCACGCTCGGTAACGGTCGTTTCGGTGCTTTTAAGCTCCGTTGACGCTGCCGACCCCATGACAGCCGGGGCATTTTTCCCTATATTGGCATCGTTTTCCAGAAAACTGTCCACCGCCTCGCTCAAAGCCTCACAGCCCGACAGCATAAACATCAGCGGCAGCAGAAAGGCGCATGCCGCAATTTTCGCCCTGCGCACCGCTCCCCCGATAAACCTTTGCACCCTGCCGCACTCCTTTCGATAAACCGAAAATTTTTATGTATCTGCGAAAAAATTCCGGAAGTGTTGATTTAAGGTTTTTCCCCGCCAACAGCGGAGAAAAACCGCCCAACAGTAGGAATATGCAAAACATACGCATTATGAAATTTGATTTGATCGGCAATTCTTAAATTTATATATTATAATTATAAACCCTTTTTCGACTTTTGTCAAGTTTTTTTTGAATATATTTTCAGGTTGACATTTCAAACTGCCCCTCAGCCTCGTCAGCCTGCTTTAAAAGCTCGTCTATAAAAGCACTGAACTCTTCAAGGGTATAATAGTTACCCGCCTTGATATCATCTATTGCCTCCTGCATCTCCCTGTCAAACTCTTCTTTTGTCATATCCTCTAAACTCTTTGGCTTTTCAAGCGGCATATCCTCGGAAAGCCATTCTTTAAGCCTGTCTAACCTTGTATTGATTTCTTCATGCGTATAACACTTCCCGTTCCTTGCCGAATCTATCCCCTTTTGAAGTTCCCTGTCAAATTCCTCCCTTGTCATATCTTCAATATACCTCGGCTCTTCAAGCGGAAATCTCTCATCTGACATAAACCCGAACCCCTTTGCCGGCGGCATACTTTCAATCATTGGATTCACCTCCGACTATCCTACGAATATCCCGCTTACTGTGGTAAACATTTACAATGTTCACCTCAAG
>JAMOZU010000069.1 GCA_023667745.1 Ruminococcus sp. | reverse complement strand
CGCAAGTGCCGTCGCTGGCATTCTTGTGGGAAACTTCCCCCATGTCCGGGGTAATGCTGTCGTTTACCACCGCATAGCCGTGGTTCTGACTGGTAACAAACGTCCGCCCAAGTTTCAGGTCGATAACAGGCTGATTGCCCCCCCTGTGACCGTATTTGAGCTTCTCCGTCCTGCCGCCGCAGGCAAGAGCCATCAGCTGATGCCCCAGGCATATGCCGAATATGGGCAGTCCCGTTTTGGTCATCTCTTTAAGATTGGCGATTATCTCGGTGTTTTCCGCAGGGTCGCCCGGTCCGTTGGAGAGCATAATGCCGTCCGCTCCCATTTCGGTTATCTCCTTGGCTGTGGTCTTGGCGGGGACTACGGTAACGTTGCAGCCCCGCTTTACAAGCTCCCGCCTGATGTTGTCCTTTTCCCCGAAGTCAAGGAGAGCCACCTCATATTTGCCATTATCCGCCTCAAACCGCTCCCGCTTGTCGGTGGTGACAGCGTCCACAGCTCCTCTTACGGCGAATGCGTTTACCTCTTTTAAAAGCTCGTCCTTTTTATCATAAATATCTTCCGTTGTTATGACCCCGTTCATAACCCCCTCTTCACGGATAATGCGGGTAAGACAGCGGGTGTCTATAGAGTGAATGCCTATGATGTTATGCTTTTTGAGAAACGAGTCAATGTCGGTCTTACAGCGGAAATTAGAGGGCGTGTTGCACCATTCCCTTACGATATATCCGCTCACCACCGAGCCGCCCGACTCGCTGTCCTCCTCATTTACGCCGTAATTCCCTATCAGCGGGAACGTCTGGGTCACTATCTGACCGTAATAACTGGGGTCTGTAAGGGTCTCGGTGTAGCCTGTCATACCCGTGGTAAAAACTATCTCCCCCACTTTAGTCCCCTTTGCCCCGAAAGAATATCCTTGGAATATCCTGCCGTTGGCAAGCATAACATAAGCCTTATCGCCCATATTGAATAAAGACATTGTTTAGCCTCCTTGATTCTGTTTTAGGGAAACGCTGTTCAAAACGGGTCTTTATGATTCGTAAGTTTTACAGCTCCCTATGTCGGGCGGCTTTTCTCCCGCCTGCGGCGGGAGAAAAGCCTTAATTCAGCAGTTCTTTAGTTTTCCCCGCCTTTAGCGGGGAAAACCTCCCGCATTATATCATCTGCCTAATCTTATCACAGGCACGTATGCCGTCAGGTCGTCCCTCATTCTTATGACCTCCCGCCTTGCAGCCTCGGCGTAGTCCTTTTCATCGCAGCCCTCGTTTCTGTAGGCAAGCATTACGGCTCTTGAAGAATTGACTATCGCTCCCAAGCCGTTTTCGTCAAAGCCCTCCGCCGCTCCCGCAGCTCCGCCCCCCTGTGCGCCGTAGCCGGGAATAAGGAAGAATGTGTGAGGGAGTTTGCGGCGCATTTCACGGAGCATTTCGGGATATGTCGCCCCAATGACCGCTCCCACAGAGGAGTAGCCGTATTGCCCCATATATTCCTCGCCCCATTTTTCGCACATATCCCCCACCGTCTCGTAAACGGTCTTGCCATCGCAAAGCCGCCTGTCCTGAAGTTCTCCCGACGACCTGTTGGAGGTCTTCACCAGTACGAATATGCCGCCGCCCGTTTTCAGTGCGGGAGCTATGCCGTCTGAGCCCAAATAACCGTTTACCGTGAGAGCGTCACCCTCAAAGGGACGCACCTTGTCCCCGAAAACGTCCGTACTGCCCAGATATGCTGCCGAATATGCGTCCATGGTAGCTCCTATGTCGTTCCGCTTGCCGTCCACTATCACGAATAATCCCTTGGAGCGGGCGTATTTTATCGTCTTCTCCAATGTCTTCATTCCCTGATAGCCGTACATCTCGTAATACGCCGCCTGGGGCTTTACGGCGGGGACAATGTCGCATATTGCGTCTATTATCCCCTTGTTGAAGCGGTAGATAGCCGCCGCAGCCGCCTTCATGCCCTCGCCGTGCTTTTCGATAGCCGCCTCTTTGATAAAATCCGGGATATACTCCAGTTTCGGGTCAAGCCCCACCACCGTGGGATTGCCCGTTTCCACTATCTTTTCTATAAGCCTGTCAAAAGCCGCTCCCTTCATATTCTCGCTTCCTTTCATATGGGGGTCTTTGTATATCATTCTGCCGTCATTGTAGGTCATAAGCACTTTTCCTTTGAGCCTTTCCCCTTTGAACACACTGTTTTTCGACTTGGAGTGAAGCTCGGCGGGGTCTACCGTCCATTCCTTTTCCGGGTCTGCTATCATAAACTCCGCTTTCGCCCCCTCTTTTATTACAGCCTCCGGAATGCCCGCAATACGCCGAGGATTTGCGGACATAAGCGTGACCAGTTTTTCTATGGGCATTCCCATGCCGTGATGGAGAGCTGTAAGGGACGCCGCAAAAGATGTCTCCAGTCCCACAACGCCGTTGGGAGCGGTCTCGAAATCCGCCTTTTCCTCCGCCGTGTGGGGAGCATGGTCGGTGACAATACAGTCTATAGTGCCGTCAAGAACTCCCCGCAGGACAGCCAGCCTGTCCGACTCTTCCCTTAAAGGGGGATTCATTCGGAAATCGGCGTCCCTTGACAGCAGTTTCAGATGAGTGAACATAAAATAATGAGGAGCGGTCTCGCAGGTGACCTTAAGCCCCCGCTTTTTAGCGTCCTTGATGATCCCCACGCTTCCTCGGGTCGACACATGGCAGATATGCACCCTTGCGTCACCCGCTTCCGCCAGAGCAAGCTCCCTTGCGGTCACACTGTCCTCCGACGCTCTGTCCATGCCCTTAACGCCTAAAGTTTCCGACACGCTGCCTTTGTGCATAATGCCGCCGTCTATTATCTTCAAGTCCTCGCAGTGGGAGGCTGCCAGCAAGCCCTTTTCCGATGCCTTTTCCAAAGCCCGCCGCATAACTTCCCCGTTGGCAACGGGCTTTCCGTCGTCGGAGATCATTTTTATCCCCCTTGCGGCATACATGGCGTAATCGGCAAGTTTTTCCCCCGCCATTCCCTCTGTGGCGGCGCATATGGGGTAAACGCTTACTCCAGTGGGAGCGGCTTTTTCCCTGATATATTCTATCGTCTCAGCATTGTCGCAGACGGGGGTGGTATTTGGCATACAGCACACAGCCGTAACTCCCCCCGCAGCCGCCGCCGCACAGCCGGTGAGAATGTCCTCTTTATGGGTCTGACCGGGGTCTCGCAGGTGAACGTGAATATCGCAAAGCCCCGGCAGAGCAATAAGCCCCTCACATTCGTATACCTCGTCACAGCCGCTGTCGTCCAGCCCCGCTCCCACGCTTTCTATCTTTTCGCCGTCCACCAATATGTCCCCGTTTGAAAGGGAATTTTCTCCGTAAATTTTTAAATGCCTGAATAATATCTTTTTCATTTTGTTATTCTCCTATGCTACCGGATTATAGTTTATAGGGTTGCCTTCATTGCTCGGTTTCGGAAAACGGGATATAATCTTTTTCCATGCCTTGATATAATTATTCTCCTGCCTCCGTGCGAGCGCAGCTCACACATTTCCCGCCTCAAGCCTTCCGCCTATCTGATAATTACCTTATCGCATCCGTCCGTTTCCTTGACCATGACCCTTACGGTCTCCTCTCTTGAAGTGGGGACGTTCTTGCCCACATAGTCCGGGCGAATGGGAAGCTCCCTGTGACCCCTGTCTATCAGCACCGCCAGCTGTATGGTGCGGGGTCTGCCCCTGCTCATAACTGCGTCAATGGCGGCTCTTGTACTTCTCCCGGTGAATATCACATCGTCCACCAGCACCACGTCCCTGCCCTTTACATCAAAAGAAACAGAGGACATATCGCTGTCAGCCGCCTTGACGTCGTCCCTGTAAGAGGTAATGTCAAGAGTGCCCACAGGTATTTCGCTGCCCTCTGTTTCTTTGAGCTTTTTTGCAATACGCCTTGCAAGGTACGCTCCCCCGGACATGATACCTATAAGGCATATCCCCTCAACGCCCTTGTTGCGCTCGGTTATTTCGCAGGAAATGCGGGAGACCGCTCTGTTCATGGCGTTCTCGTCAAGTATCACCGCTTTTTCTTTCACTTTTGCACCTCCGCAAAAAAAATCTGCTCTATTTGAGAGACAGACAGCTGCTAGAGGCTAGTCATTAGACAGTTAGAGACTGGGACAGGAACTTTTAACATAACGCAAAAAAATATACCTGTTCTGCGCTCAAATTATTGCCGCCGAAAAGCCTATGTTCTATTTCAAGCTGCCTTGTCGAACTCACGGGATCAACTTAAAGGCTAAATCATTATCTTTATAATTATACCACTTTTTTTCTCCCCTGTCAACACCTTATTTCAACTTCTCGAAAATTTAACATTTACACCCTATACTATTAATAATATCGTCCATGATATTATGACCGTGACGGCAATGGGCTTTACAAGCCCTGCACACAAGCCCGTCACTCACTTAACTATTAACTATTTTTTTCTGCGGCTGTTTATCTTATTGCGCAGAACGTTAAGCGATTCGCTGTATTTGTCCGCCTTTAACCGAGGAAAGGCTACAAGCAAGCGTTCCTCTTCCTCGCTGCGTTCGTTGAGAAGGCGGTCGTATTCCTTTTGCAGCCGTTCCATGCGGGCGGCGTTGTTCTCGTTCATATCCTGAACCTTTTCGGTAACGGTCTCTTTTACGTCCCTGACCTTTTCGGTAACGTTTTCCTTTACGTCCTGCATCTTTTCGGTGACGGTCTCTTTAACGTCCTTTGCCTTTTCCGTGACCGTCTCCACGTTGCTTTTGACTTTGAGAGTCCCGCTTGCCAGTTTCATACCCGTTTTCACCGACACCGCCAGCAGCAGCCCCGAGATCTCGTCAAGCCTTTTTATTCGGCGGCTTAGGTGTACGGCGGCAGCAAAAGAGGACACCGTGTCAACCGCTATCAGCACCGCCATTATTATGACAATGCCCAGTCCCAATTTTACCGGCAGCGAGTGAATAGCCTTTTCAAGCATCGGCTGAACATACCTTACGCATACCACGCACCCCGCCCCGAAAAACAGTGAATTTCGCAGGCATATAAGCCCCTTGTAATTGAACTTCATATGGCTGTAGTCCCACCAGCGGGCGTGAAAGAGCTTTTCCATTCCCAGCCCCACCGCCAGCTCAAAGGAGGTGCAAAGCACCGTTGACGCCAGAAAAAGCGGTATTATCGTATCCTTTATCCCCCTGAAAAACAGTATCACCATTACCATGCCCAGACCCTCTATGGGGCATATGGGCATATTGAGAAAGCCTCTGTTCTGGTACTCTCCGGTCTCATAGGTCATATCCACCACTTCCACGCACCAGCCGATAAAGCTCCAGAAGCAGAATATCAGAAACAGCTCGTACAAGCTGTAGTTCACATAAGGAATAGGCAGCATAAAAATTTATCATCACCTTTCGTTCGTTCCCGTGAGTGTATTTCCCGCCAAAGGCGGGAAACGGGTCTTTAAAAAATCTGTTTTGCCAATTGAAAATCTTTATTTTATTTGGTTTTCCCCCGCCTCCGGCGGGGGAAAACCGGGGATTATGCAGGTGGTATTTTTTCCGGGGCATTATATGCCCATTGCGGCGGGAAAAAATACCCCATCATACAAGGTCAGTCCCGTTTGCTTTAATGCGGAATTTCACGCCCAAAAAATCGGCGGACTTTTTGCAAAGTATCATACGCTGCATAAATATCTCGAAATATTCCATAACGGAGGAAATGCGGTTGTCTATGGTAAGATCCAGTATAAGCTCGGTCTTTTCCTCGTTAAAGTAAAGCTCGGAGCTTTCCACGGCAAAGTTCACCCTGTCGTGAATGTCCTCCGCCAGATACTCTATGTTACGCACACGGCTTCTGCGGACATCTGTTTTATCCGCAATAATAAGGGCGGCGGTAACGGCGTTCAGCGGCTGGGCTGTCGCCTCGTCGTGGTTGCCGATGGCGGAGATGATGTCGCAGATCTCCTCTGCGGGCATATCCAGCCTGTCAAGCAGGCGGAACGCCATAACTGCGCCGCTCTGGGCATGGTCAACCCGGTTTATCACATTGCCTATATCGTGAAGATACGCCGCTATCATTCCCAGCTCAACCTTGCGGGGGTCTGCCCCCACGCCCTCCAGTATCATCTTGACCCCCTGCGCCACCTTTTCCACATGGGCAAAGGAATGCTCGGTATACCCCGCCGCTTTCACGGCGGCGTCGGCATTTTTGATATACGTATGTATATCCGGGTTCTGCTTTATATATTTGTAAGTAACATTGCTTGCCATAAAAAGCTCCTGTCAGCGGCAAGAGGCAGTGGGCTTGAAAAGCCCTGCAAGAAACAAGCTATAAAAGCCCTGTAAGATACGAGAAACAATGCGGGCTTTGAGAAACCTTGCAAAAACGCTGCTTTCGCCTGTAATGCCGATTTTTTTACCGTATAAACGGCGTTCGCCTAAAAAAGCGTTCACTACTTATTATACCACAGCCGTAAAATTTGTCAAGGGATTTTTTGGAATTTTAATCTAAATTTAATTTTTTTCTTTTTCCGGCGAAATATTGGGGAATGGTTTACATATATTTTAATGTTCATAAATTGTTTGCAAAAAAAAAAAAAAAAAAAAAAAAAAAAAAAGATTTTTCATAAATTTTATGATATTATAAAATTACATAAAGAATTGCCGATTAATCCGGGACGGCATTTTCACGACGCAGCGGGCATGTATGCCCGTCAAAGCCTTGCATTCATAGCAAATAAAAAAAGGAAAGAAAATAGTTAACAAAAAGTTTATAATGCGTAATGGATGCTTAATATATTCGGATGAAAGGAAAAGGATTTCAATGAAAAATCCGTCGGTTTCATATAAATTCACACTTTCGACAAAGTTTGCCCTGTCAGCCGCTGCGGTAATGCTTCTGCTTATGTTTCCGGTGAAGTATCTTCAATTTTCGGGAACGCTTTCCGGGGCGGTTGTTTATTTTATTGTTTTAATAGGCTTATTTGCCGGAATGAAAGTCTCCGGGCTGGATATACGGATAAAGGAAAAATTTTCCCTGCTGCCTGCGGTGCTGGCTTTTATTTCTGTGCCGTTCATCGAAACTCTTTATACAGCCCGCCCTACGGCGTTGTTCATACGGGAGCATTTTTTCGGAAATTTATCGGTCATCTCCGTCCTTTATCTGGTTCTGTTTCTTATTTTCAGGCACTCTGCGGCTGCTGCGGGAATTTCTGCAATATTTTCCTCGATACTGTATATCCTTAATGAGTTCCTTGTGACCGTCAGAGGACTTGGCTTCACTCCCGCCGATGTTTATGCCTTTAAAACTGCCCTTACGGTTGCGGGGAAATACTCTCTTGAGCCGAGAAGTGATTTTTACGCATCTGTACTGTCGGCTGTATTCATAATCATTATGACTTTGGTATTTCCTTTCAATATTAAAGATTTAAAAAATAAAAAATTCAAAATATATACTGTCGGCACAGCGTCGGCAATATCCCTGGCTTTTGGTGTTTCTCTTGTATTGAAAACGGCATTCGATCCCGGCTTTATCAGCTGGAGGGATCAAGACAAAGTTTTTCAAAGAGGAGTATATTACAATATCTTTTCATATTTTTCCGAGTCACGTATGAAACCGCCGGAAAATTATTCAAAGGAATACGCCGAGGAAATACTGTCAAAATACACCGCCGTCAAAGGCGAACGGGATCCCAATGTTATCGTTGTGATAAACGAATCCTTCAGTGACCTGAACCAAATAGCCGACATGGAGATAAGCGAGGACAATATGTCATTTTTACATTCCCTGTCGGAAAACACCGCAAGAGGAAAGGCAGTCGTAAGCTGCTTCGGAGGTCACACCTGCAATTCCGAATTTGAGTTTATGACAGGGCTGTCCATGAAGTATCTTCCGAGCGATTGCTTTGTATTCCTTCAGTATATCCGCAGGAATACAAGAACTTTTATTAACAGCCTTGAAGGCGAAAAAATCTATATACACCCTTTCATCGGAAGTAATTACAGACGTTCCGTAATTTACGGATACCTTGGCTTCGATAAATTTTTTGACGGAGCTGCATTTACCGAGGAAAGCGTACAGACCAGCGGATTTGTTTTAAGAGAAGCACCTGTTGAATATAAAGGCGCAAAAATGATCAGAGGATATATCAGCGATGAGGAGGCGTATAATAAAGTGATCTCCGATTATGAGCAGAAGCCTGCGGGAACGCCTATGATACAAGTTCTTACCACTATCCAGAACCACAGCGGCTATACATACAGCGGAAGCGATTTTACAGCCGATGTTACGTCCGGAAAGCCGAACACTCCCCAAACAGACCAGTATCTCTCTCTTGTAAAGCTGTCCGACAGTGCTTTTAAAATGCTCGTTGAATATTTTTCAGACGTTGACGAGGACGTTGTAATAATATTTTTCGGGGATCATATGCCGCCGCTCAATGAGGAAATAGAAGCCGCAGGTCTGGCAAAAAGCTTTGATACGGACATTGAATCGGTTTGTGCGCTTTACAGCACGCCGTTTTTTATCTGGACGAATTTTCCTTCCGAAAGCGAGGACCTGGGCTATGTGAGCCTCAATTACCTTGCAAGTATCGCCAAAGAGCGCACCGGCATGAATCTTAGCCGATTTGACGGCTTTCTTTTGGACGCATATGAAAAATACCCCCTATTGAGCCTTGAAATAACGCAGAATGCCGACGGAGAAACCGTTGGATATACAGCGGCTGCCCGGGACGAATCGCTTGATGAATATGAAGTTCTCCAGTATTATTTCCTGTTTGACGGCGGGGCGGAATGAGAAAACCGCTATTAAACCAGCATCTCCTTAAACTCCTCCTCCGAGATTATCTTGACTCCCAATTCTTGGGCTTTGGTCAGCTTGCTTCCCGCCTCTTCTCCCGCAAGAACATAGTCGGTCTTTTTGGAAACGGAGCCTGCGGCTTTTCCGCCGAAACTTTCGATGATCTTCTTTGCCTCGTCCCGCTTTAAGGTGGGGAGAGTTCCCGTCAGGACGAAGGTTTTGCCCTCAAAGCGGGTGTCCTTTATTTTGCTTTCGTATTTCATCTCCACTCCCGCTTCACGGAGGGTCTTTATCAGGTGAATAAAATGCGGCTCGGCAAAAGCGTTGGCGGCGGAGCGGCTGAGAACTTCCCCCACGCCGTCTATAAGAGCCATATCTTCCACTGTGGCGTTAAGCAGGTCGTCGATATTGCCGTAATGTTCCGCCAGAAGTTTTGCCGCTTCACTGCCTATCCCCCGAATGCCGAGGGCGTATATCACCCTGTCAAGGGGGGCTTGCTTTGATTTTTCAATAGCCCCGATAAGTTTTGCCGCCGAACGCTTGCCCATACGCTCCAGTCCCGCAATGTCCTCTTCTTTAAGGGAATAGAGGTCGGCGGCTGTTTCAATGAGCTTGTTGTCCAAAAGTGCCGTTATTACCGCAGGTCCGCAACCGTCTATATCCATTGCGCCTTTGGAAGCAAAATGGACTATATTTTTAAACTGCTGTGCGGGGCATTCGCTGTTGGGACACCGCAGTACTGCTTCGTCATCATACCTTACTGCCGCCGTACCGCACACGGGGCATTTTTCGGGAAGAGTATAGGGGACAGACCCCTCTTTGTGAGCCGTCTGCCGCAGGACTTCCGGGATTATCTCCCCCGCTTTCCGCACCACTATCCTGTCGCCTATGCGGATATCCTTTTCCCTGATGAACTCCTGATTGTGGAGTACCGCACGGCTTACTTCCGTCCCCGCCAATGTAATTGTCTCAAAGACTGCCACAGGGGTAATAGCTCCCGTCCTGCCCACGTTTACTTCAATGTCAAGGAGGGTGGTCTCCTTTTCCTCCGGGGGGTATTTGTAGGCTGCCGCCCATTTGGGGAATTTGGCTGTAGACCCCAGACGGTCACGCAGTGCAAAATCGTCCACCTTTACCACAGCCCCGTCTATATCATAGGCAAGTCCCGAACGGCTGTTTCCTATTTTATCGATAAGTTCGGATATTTCTCCCGCACTTTGGGCGGTGCTGAAATCGACAGTGTTAAAACCGAGACTTTTTAAGAGCCGCAATGATTCGGCGTGGGACTTTATCTCCCGCCCCTCTATCCGTTGAATGTTGAAAACAAGAATGTCAAGTTTACGGCTTTTTGTAATTTTGGGGTCTTTCTGGCGAAGTGACCCTGCGGCGGCGTTGCGGGGGTTTTTGAAGGGCTTTTCGCCGTTTATTTCCTGCTCCGCCACTACCTCTTCAAAGGACTTTCGGGGCATATACACCTCCCCCCGCACTTCAAGCAGGGGAAGAGCTTCGGGGAGCTTTTGGGGAATGGAGCGAATGGTTTTGATATTGGCGGTAACGTCCTCGCCCACAAAACCGTCCCCTCTGGTCGAGCCTCTTACAAGAACGCCGTTTTCATATTCGAGAGACACCGAGAGACCGTCTATTTTCGG
>JAMOZU010000068.1 GCA_023667745.1 Ruminococcus sp. | reverse complement strand
GCTTTCCCCCGCCTGCCGGCGGGGGAAAGCGGATTTATATGCAAGCCCACCGCACGTGAACGTGCGGTGTCCTTTCCCCTCGCCGACGGTGGGGGAAAGCCGTATTGACCTACAAAATAAAGCAAATCAACCCTCCGCAGCCCTCGTTGATTATCCTTTCAAGGGTCTCCTGCAATTTCAGCCGTGCGTCCACGGGCATACGGTAGAGCTTGTTATGCAGCCCCTCATTCACAAGCTCGTGAAGGGACTTTCCGAAAATATTGGACTCCCATATTTTCCCCGGATTTTCCTCAAAGTCCCGCAGAAGATACATCACCAGCTCCTCCGACTGCTTTTCGCTGCCCACTATGGGGCTTACCTCCGTTATAATATCCGCTTTCATCATATGAATGGAGGGAGCGGAGGCTTTTAGCTTAACGCCGTATTTGCCCCCCTGCCGCACTATCTCAGGCTCTTCGAGGGTCAGTTCCTCAATGGTGGGCATTACAATGCCGTAGCCTGTGGCGTCCACCTCCTTAAGGGCATTTTCTATCTTTTCGTATTTGCGCTTAATTGCCGTCAGTTCTTTAAGCAGGGGCATAAGGTCGCTTTCACCGGAAATTTCTATCCCGGTGGTCTCCCCCAGTATCTTATAGAAAAGCTCGCTTTTTACGGTTACGGAAATGTCCGCACAGCCTTTTCCCAGATCCACCGAACGGATATCCGACCAGGTGATATGCTCGCAGGAGCGGACGTTCTTTGCAATGCTCCCGGCGTCCCTGACGGTCTTAACATTTTCCGCCGCCTGCTTTATGGCGGAATATATCTCGCTTTTGAGCCAATGATCCTTGCCCAAAGCCGTTATCCATTTGGGCATGGCGATGTTTATCTCTTTGACGGGGAAACTGAAAAGCACCTGCTTTAAAATATTGTCGATATCCTCTTCTTTCAGTTCAAGGCAGTTTACGGCTATAACGGGGGTGGAGTATTTTTCCTCCATTTCGCTGCGGAGAGTCTCGGACTTGCCGCTTTTGGGGTCGGTGCAGTTAAGGAGGACAACAAAGGGCTTGTTTATGGCTTTGAGCTCCTTTATAACCCGCTGCTCGGACTCTTCGTACTCCGATCTCGGAATATCGGAAATACTGCCGTCGGTGGTGACCACAAGCCCTATGGTGCTGTGCTCGGTGATGACCTTCCTCGTCCCCACCTCCGCCGCCATATTAAAGGGGACTTCCTCGGAGAACCACGGGGTCATTACCATTCTGGGGGCTTCATTCTCGATATATCCTATGGAACTGGGGACGATATAGCCCACGCAGTCTATCAGCCTTACGTTAAAGCGGGCGTTGAACTCATTCTCCCCCACGGAAATTTCCACGGCGTCTTCGGGGATAAATTTCGGCTCGGTGGTCATTATGGTTTTCCCCGCCGCCGACTGGGGCAGCTCGTCTACCGCCCGCTCACGGCGGAAGTCGCTTTCTATGCGGGGAATAACCAGCTGCTCCATAAACCTTTTGATGAATGTGGACTTGCCCGTCCGTACGGGACCTACGATGCCTATGTAAATATCGCCGTCGGTGCGTTTGGCTATGTCCTTGTAAATATTGTTCTCTACTGTATTCATAGATATTCTCCTAATCGTATTTTTGACCGGCACTTGGCTGCCGGTAACTTTTCAGGTTTATTCTAAACGGTTTTTCTCCCGCCTATGGCGGGAGAAAAACCTGAACAGTCATCTCCCTAACAACTTATAACCAGCATTCTCCCTTCTGCAAGCGTTTCCTCCGACGGGTCAAGCTCGTTTTCCTCAAGCACCCGCCCTATGGACGCTCCGCAGCCTTTGGCTATGTCCCAAAGCTCCTCGCCGGGGTCGGCAAAATAAAGTTTCAGGGCATATTCGCTCTGCTTTTCTCTCGGTGTCTCCTCGTCGACGGTGATGTCCGTCAAAGCGTTTACGATCCTGTGATCCTCTATCCGCCCCCTGACGGCTATCTCCGTTTTTATCTCGGCGGCGTTTTCCGCCCCTATGGTATAGGTGCAGGAGAGAACGTCAAAGGTAACTCTTATTACGGCGTTTTCGGAAAATCCTCCCTTGGGGTCGGTAAACACCGTCTCGTCCACCGGAGCATCGCACTCGCACATGACAAAATCGCCGTTCTCCGCCCTGCCTATGACCGACAGCTTCACATTCCCCGTTACCTTGAGGGTATCCCCCTCCCGCTCCGCCCGCAGTTTATCCGTGCGGCAGGATACGTCATAAATTTCCGCCAAAGGACTGTCCTTGTTTTCGCATGTTCCCTTTACGATAATAACGCTGTCGATATTTTCCGGCTCCCGGCGTATCTTCACCGCGGTGCTCGAATGAGATGAGCTGTAGGCTGTGGAATACTCGTCACAGGCTATCTCCCGCATGGAGCTTTTAACGGCGGTGCAGTCGATAAAAAGCATTACCTCGCATTCAAGGGTTGCGGCTTCCCCGTCTCCGGAAGAGCGGGGGATAATTTCACAGGAGACAGCCTCGGTGTAAACCGAGCAGTCGTGGTCGCTGTCAAGCCCATCCATATCCATAAGCTGGGAATATGGCATGGTAAACTGCAATGCGCATACCGGGCGTTTGGGGTCGCTGCCGGAAGGGGTATAAACAACGGAGATTTTCAGCTCTCCCTTTGCCGCCAGTTTCCCCGCCACCATCTTTTTATCGGTGGAGACGACCCTTGCACTGCACCTTATAATGCTGCCCACAGGCGGATTATCCCCGATTTCCAGCTCGTCCGAGACCGTTACCCGCTTTGCGCTGTGGATAATGGACACGGGGCAGAGGCAGGATGTTTTTTTAAGCTCCGCCTCGCCGCCGAAAACCTCCGACACCACCTGCGCTTCCGTCTCCCCCATGACCTCCGCCGTTACCGTCACCGCTCCCCTGACATCTATGCGGCGGCGGTTTACCGCCCGGCAGTTTATCCTGTCGGGGCTTGCTTTTATGTACACCGCCGCTCCGTCAGCGGGTTTGTCCGTATTTACCGTGCGGCTGTAGGTAAGCTTCTGTTCCACGCTTTCGGGCTGTCCTCCCGCCTCCGGGCAGTAGATGACCCGTATGCACACCGTAAGCTCATAGGTAACACGGTCGCCGCTTACGCTGCACATCGTTATCCTCGGCTCTGCTTCGCACCCCATTATGCGGAATATCTCCGGGTAATAATCGGGCAGCACATAATCCAGCTCCACAGGCTGCTCCTGAACAGCCGAACATATTCTTTCAAACGACTTCACCGATTCCTTGTTCACTTTAAAATTCAAGTTCCATCAATCCTCCTAAATTAATATGGCAGCATATGCGGGGGCTGATAATTTTCCCGCTGCCGGAATGTCCTCTTCTGTGTTAATTATATTCGGAGGAAACGGGAAGTATGCCTGAACGGTAAAAAGGGAAAACAGCTTTTGCAAATGTCGGGTAACACAATGGGATTTTCCCTTTTGGATGTTAGAAGTTAGATGTAAGAGATAATACAAATCCCTCATTGAATTATGGGGATTAGTATAAGAGTTTTCAAATTTGATTTATTAACGTGTACTTTCCCCCGACTGCAGCGGGGGAGAACACTCCCATATTATTGATTTGAGTGTACGATTTATTTTTATGCTTGACAATTAATGTCATTTATGTTATAATTATGTCAATATATGGGAAAATACCGATCAAGCCTATTTATAAAAGGCTCTGCCGGGAAATTTACCGGATCGGTGCTTTCAGAATAAAATCTTCAAAAGGAAATTTATGTGATGATAACCAAACTTACCGTACGTTTCAAAGCAAACGACAAACTGAAATACAGCTGTGATCTCGGCTCGGTAATGCAGAGCGTAATGATGGAAAACATTTCCCCGGACTGTGCGGCAAAGCTGCACGTATCGGAGATACACCCCTACAGTCAGCATACCGAATACAAAAACGGTGCAGTCGAATGGACGGTATCCGCCCTTAACGGTCAGGCAAAGGAACATATAATAATGCCGCTGTTATCCGACACTTTCTGCAAAGTTCATCTCGTTGACAAGGATATCGACCTTGACGCTGCCGATAAAAAACTTGTCTCATTTTCTTATGACGAGCTGTTTCAAAGGGCGTATGTATCGGAAACCGCCTGCCGTTATATCGGACTGGAATTTATCACACCCGTTTCATTCAAGCAGGATGGCGGATATGTAAATTTTCCCTTCGGCGAGATGATAATAAAAAATCTTATGAGAAAATACGACAGTGCATCGGGCAGCACGAAAATTTACGATGAGGCACTTAAAGAACATACGGAAAAAAATACCCGTATCGTCGAATACTCGCTTCATACGGTAAAATATAAGCTGTCCGGGGTAAATATACCCGCCGCCATAGGCAGAGTGACTTTAAAAATAAGCGGCGCACCGGAATTTGTAAGGCTTATAAATATGCTTCTGGAATACGGCGAGTATTCGGGGACGGGCATAAAAACGTCTATGGGTATGGGAGCATACCGTATAACGGGAAAGAGAGGAAAAATAAATGGATAACAGAAAAGTAAAACTGTTGACGGGAAGTCTGCTTCACGATGTCGGCAAACTCCTTTACAGGTACAGCGACGGCAGAAACCACAGCACGAGCGGATATGAATTTGTAAAATCTATTCCCGCTTTTTCGGAAGAACGGGAGCTGCTCAACTGCATAAGATACCACCATGGGGATATGCTGAAAAAAGCGGATATAGACAGCGGAGAACTGTGCTATATCACATACATAGCAGACAACATCGCCGCCTTTTCGGACAGGCGGGACAACGGTTCGGGAGAGGGCGGCTTTGTAAGAGACATCTCCCTTGAAAGCATTTTCAATATTTTAAACGGCGCAGATGACAGTATGTCCTATCCCCCGTCGGTACTTTCGGACGAGGACGACAGCATAGTCTATCCCGAAAGCGGGAATATAACCTACTCCGAGGGGTATTACGGAAAGATCGCCGAAAACATAAAGGATTGCCTTACGGGCTTTGAATGCAGTTTTGATTACGTCAATTCCCTGTCGGAAATTATGGAAGCGTATACATCTTATGTACCCTCCTCCACCCGGACAAGGGAGAGACGGGATATATCGCTGTACGACCATTCCAAACTGACAGCCGCAATAGCAGGGTGCATTTACGATTATCTTTCAGAAGCGGGAGTGTCCGATCTCAGAAAAGAACTGCTGAACGGGTCAAAGGAGTTTTACGGAAAAAATGCCTTTATCCTGCTGGGAGCTGACATAAGCGGCATACAGAATTTCATTTACAGCATATCTTTCAGCGGTGCGCTTAAAGGGCTTCGTTCAAGGTCGTTCTATCTGGAAATACTTATGGAGCATGCTGTCGATGAACTTCTGGAAGGTCTCGAGCTTACAAGGAACAATGTCCTGTACACGGGAGGCGGACGTACATATGCTCTGCTTCCCAATACCAAAAAGGCAAGGGACTTTATTGCAGGATTTGAAACGAGACTCAACAAATGGTTCCTCGATAATTTCGGCGCAGACCTGTTCATCGGCATAGGCTTCCGCGAATGCTCCGCAAATTCTCTCAGATTTTCCGACGGTACGGGAGAAAGCGGCGAGAAAGGTTACAGCGAACTTTTCGGAGAGGTCAGTGCCATGATCTCCGAAAAGAAACTGTGCAGATATACCGCCGATCGGATAATACAGCTAAATTCCGGAGGTACGGACGACAACGAGAGAGAATGCGCCGTCTGCGGCAGACAGGACAGGCTTGTCCGGGGTGAACGGGAAGACGAATACATATGCAGGATATGCAGCAGCTTAAAGAAGCTGTCCGACGATATATTTGACGGCGAATTTTTTACCGTCCGCCTTTCGGAAGAGCCGAATGAACAAAAGGGCGTTATCCTCCCCTTCGGAAAAAGCCTCGTATCCGACGGCAGAGAAAGCCTTGTTAAGCGTATGAAAGAGGACTACGGCTTTGTCCGCTGCTATTGCAAGAACAAAATGTATGCGGGATTCAGGTTGGTCAAAAGGCTGTGGACAGCCGATTATGCGGCAGAGAAAGATTTTGTGCGGCTGGCGGAAAAAAGCCGGGGCATAAAGCGGCTGGCTGTCCTGAGAGCCGATGTGGACAATCTCGGCAGCGCATTTTCCGGCGGATTTGAGGATAAATACAAAACTCTTTCGAGGACTTCCGAGCTTTCAAAAAAGCTGTCCCTGTTTTTCAAGCACCATATCACGTCAATTATGAAAAAGGGAGAATTTTCAATTTGCGGAAAAACGGGAAGTCCGAGAAACGCTGTGATCATCTACTCCGGGGGAGACGATATTTTTGCCGTAGGGGGCTGGGACGATATAATAGGCTTTGCGGCAGACCTGCACAACGCCCTAAAGCGGTTTTCCCAAGGGACTGTTACAATATCTGCGGGGATAGGGCTGTATACGCCGTCGTATCCTTTATACGCCATGGCGGAGGAGACCGGACGGCTGGAGGAAATAAGCAAGAGCAATGAGGGCAAAAATTCCGTTACTCTCTTTGACAAAAGCGGCTGCTATCACTGGGACGAGTTCATCGAACGGGTAGCGGGAGAAAAGCTGTCGGCACTGGATAAATATCTCAATGTCCGGGACGAAAAGGGCATGGCCATGCTTTACAATATGCTCGATCTTATCAGGCGCAGGGAAGAGGAGGACAGGCTCAACCTTGCAAGATTCGCTTACTTTACGGCAAGGCTTGCCCCCGACGGGAAGATGTGCGCCGATGATAAGGAGTTCGCCCGAAAGCAGGAAGAGTACAGGGAATTTTCCGGCAGAATGTATTCTTGGATACAAAACGAAAGGGACTGCAGAGAGCTTGTTACGGCAATATATCTGTACGTTTACAAGGCAAGAACTGCTTCGCCCGATGATACGGACGCTGCGTCAGCCGAAAATAATTTAAGGGGAATACCGGTTTAAGATATTTTCTTATTCTTAAAAGTAAGTTTTTATTTAACAGGAGGTAAAAATATGAAGCTTGAAAGCAAGACCTATGTAAAACAGGCGGAGGATGTCATCAGATCCCTGGAAACAGACAGGAACGGCGTTGTTGCCGTCACCTCAAGTCAGATGCGCAATCTGCTGACCCTTGTCAACGAACTGTACAACGCAGTGCGGAACGATACATCTCAAAAGCTCAGTGACGAGCTTGTAAGCCGTACCCAGTATGTAAAAATGCGTATAGCGTACAATGCGGGGCGGGATAAAAAAGTCAAGGAGTTTGCGGAAAAGTCAAAAATTATGGATTACCTTGACGGCGCAGGCGACAGCAGAGAGGAGCTTATTCTTGTGTGTCACTATATGGAGGCGCTGGTGGCGTATCACAAATTTTACAGAGGAGAAAAGGAAAACGACTAAGAAAGGAAGGAATATTACCATGTATTCAAAAATACTTATCGGCGGCAGAATAGAAACGGTCACGGGACTTCACATAGGAACGGGCGGAGACTACTCCGCCATAGGAACAGCTGATTCTCCCGTTATAAGGGACGCTGTATCGAGGCTTCCCATGATCCCCGGCAGCAGCCTTAAAGGAAAGCTCCGCAGCCTTCTGGCAAGGAAATACAACGCTCGTCCCCCAAAGCCCGGCGATACCCATGATGACGACGATCCCCGTATACTTCGTCTTTTCGGCAGCTGCTGTTCGCCGAGCAGGCTTGTATTCTCGGATATGCCCATAAGCAACATCGATGAACTGCGGGCAATGGGGATATACGATCCGACCGAGATAAAATTTGAAAATACCATCAACCGCTTTACAAGCTCGGCCAATCCCAGGCAGATAGAAAGGGTGATACGGCAGTGCAGGTTCGACCTGAACATCATCTACAATGCCTATGAAGCGGCGGACATTACGGCGGATATAAGTTTGCTGGCTGACGGCATAAAACTGCTCGAATATGATTATCTCGGAGGTCACGGTTCACGGGGATACGCCAAAGTGAAAATTACGGGGCTGTCCGCTCAGGCTGCCGCGGGGGACGACGAGGGGACAATGGAAGAGATAATAGAGGAATGCAATATAATACTGGAGGACGCTGCATGGAAATGAGGTATAAAATATACCGCCTGAAATTCAGCACAGCCGTCCATTTCGGGAACGGGCGGCTGGGAAATACGGATAATGTTTTTTTGGCGGACAGGCTTTTTTCGGCAATGTGTACTGAAAGCGTCAGAAGCCAAGGAGCAAAGGGAGCGCAGCGGCTGGCGGATATGGCGATGAATGACCGTCTGCTGCTTTCGGACGGTCTGCCGTATATGGGAGACACGCTGTATATCCCAAAGCCGATAATACATATCAAGTCCTCGGAAGAGGGGAACTCGGCTGTAAAAAAGGCGTTCAGGAAGCTGCGGTTCATTCCGGAGAATAAACTGGAGGAATATACGGCGGGAAGGCTTGACGCCGAAAAGGAGGCGGCGGTGTTTTCGGAGCTGGGGCAGCAGGCAGAGAAGGTCTCTGCTGCCGTTTCGGACATGGGAGATACGCTCCCCTACCGCATAGGTACTTTCAGATTTGCCGACAACTGCGGGCTGTACTTTATCCTTGGATATGAGAACGAGGAAGTTTACGATCTTGCGGACAGCCTTATATATTCGCTCCAATATGAGGGGATAGGCGGGAAGGTCTCTGCGGGACTGGGAAAATTCATGTCTGTACCGGAGGATATGCCCCGGAACTTTATGAAAAGGCTGACGGGGGAATATGAAAGGTATATGTCCCTGTCGGTGTGCATGGCTAAAGAGGAAGAGATGGAAAGGGCTGTGGAAGGCTCGGGATATTCGCTGATAAAAAGAAGCGGGTTTATAAGTTCCCCGGACTATGCGGACAGACCGGTAAAAAGGAAGGATATATACTGCTTTTCAGCCGGCTCATGCTTTGCACGGCGTTTCGGGGGAGAGGTCTTCGATTTAAGAGGCAAAGGCCGTCACCCGGTGTACAGATATGCCAAGCCGATTTTTATGGGGGTGATGTAAAGTGAACGATATAAAGCATTACACGGTAACTCTCACCGCCGCAGGTCCTGTTCACATAGGCAGCGGCAGGGAGATTTCAAAAAAGGACTGCCTGTATCTTTCCAACGAAAGAAAAGTATATATTCTCGACAGCATGAAAGTGTTCGGCGGAATGAAACGGTCGGGACTGCTGAAAGATTACGAAAAATATCTTATGGACGACAGCCAAAAAAATTTCACCTTTTTCATAAAGTCCCACAACATAACTCCCGCCGAATACAAAAGCTGGGCGGCATACACTCTGCCTTTGGACGGCATGGGCAACACCCTGACGGACAGCCGCTCCCGGGGAGGAGGCTCGGATAACATTGCGGAATTTTTAAAGGACAGCCTCGGTTGCCCCTATATCCCGGGAAGCAGCCTGAAAGGCGCACTGCGCACAGCTATACAGGGAACGCTTTGCGAAAGGGACAGGGAGAAATACAGCGGCATTGCAGACAGGATATCCTCGGCGGAGTGCAGGTACAGGACAAGCTATTTAAGAAGCGAAAACAGGCAGCTGTCGGAAAAGCTCTTTCACACTGTGCAAGCAGACCCCAAGCACCCGGAAAATGCTGTAAACGATATGTTCAGGGGACTGCGGATAAGCGACAGCAAGCCTCTTCCTGCCGAGTCGCTGATACTCTGCCAAAAAATCGACAAGCTGCCCGACGGCACGGACAAGGCACTGCCGATAAAAAGAGAATGCCTTAAACCGGGGACGAAAATAACCTTTGAGATGACCATTGACAGAAAATACATCAAACTCAGCGAAAGCTCGATACTAAAGGCAGCAGACGCATTTTACGGAAACTATCGCAAAAACTTTCTTTCCGCATTCCCCAAAATAACGACGGCAGATACGGCAGGCGGACATCTTATTTACATAGGCGGCGGGACAGGCTTTCCCACCAAAACGGTCGTCTATCCCCTTTATGCTGACAAGGAACGGGCAGTGCGGATCGTGCAGAATATACTGGTGAACACCACCTCCGCACGCAGGCTGTACGA
This sequence comes from Ruminococcus sp., assembly GCA_023667745.1. Lineage (GTDB taxonomy): Bacteria > Bacillota > Clostridia > Oscillospirales > Ruminococcaceae > Huintestinicola. The sequence goes on along the minus strand of JAMOZU010000068.1, from coordinate 474 downwards.
TCCTCACAAGCATTCGGCGGACGCTAAGAAATACCGTGTTTCCCCCCGCATGAGGAAATGCACCAAATACAAAAACAGTTATTATGATTTCGGTTTGTGCAGTATTGACATTTCGGAAAAAGTGTGATATAATGGAAGAGTAAGGTTTTTACGAATCCCGGTAATTTTCAGCCGATGGCTTATCACAGGCGTTTTTGCGGCTTTGAAAGGAGATTTTGAGTATGATGGGATATATTTTTCTCCTTGAGCCGCAAAGTGCCTTTTCGAGTCCATGGCTGCGCTGTTTGCCGGGACAGGATTGACCTTATGGTTTGCCCCATAGGGGACGGAAACTTATTGACAAAAATATCGTCATTGACGAAAACTATACAATTGACCTTATGGTTTGCCCCATAGGGGACGGAAACTCTAACCATATTTTGTACCGCTTGCTTGCATTACAAATTGACCTTATGGTTTGCCCCATAGGGGACG
>JAMOZU010000067.1:8766-10502 GCA_023667745.1 Ruminococcus sp. | reverse complement strand
GCCGTTCTGGCAGTCATCGAAATTGCCCTTTAAGGCGCACACGGTAACGTTGCCGCCCTCTTGGGTGGTCATCTGCATTTTCTGCATATCCGAAACGCCGTCTTGGGGGTAGAATACCATTACAGCAGTCCCCTCAACGTCCGCAAAGCCCTCTAACGCCGCCTTTCCCGTATCGCCGGATGTAGCCACGAGAATGACCACCTTCTTGCGGATATTAAGCTTTTTAAGGGAAGTGGTCAGCAGAAAGGGCAGTATCTGCAAAGCCATATCCTTGAATGCGCAGGTAGGACCGTGCCACAGTTCAAGAACATACGTACCGTCAAAAAGATGGGAAATTTCCGTAATATCCGCCGAAGCGAATTTCTTGTCGGTGTATGCGCTTTCGGCGCAATATTTAAGCTCCGCCTCGGTAAAGTCCGTCAGGAACTTGGAAAAAACAAACGCCGCCCCCTCGGCATAGCTCATATCCCCCACAGCCTTTATTTCCTCGATGGTAATTTCCGGTATCTCTTCGGGGACAAAAAGCCCGCCGTCCTCGGAAATCCCACGGGCTATAGCCTGCGCAGAGGAAACTTTAAGCCCGCTGTTTCTTGTACTTTTGTAAAACATACGATCACCTTTCGGATATATTTTCTTCGGCAGTCTTGCCGCCGTTTTATTCTTCATAATAATCCTCTCCCCCGAATGCGCCGTCGTAATAGCGGAGCTTTTTCACCCGCCCGCCCTTTACCGTCACTTCCGCCACATCATACCTTGGCTGCAAGTCGCAGGACTCTCTTGTCATATATTCAAGGGAAGTTCCGATAATAAGCCGCCTTTTTCTTTTGGTGACAGCCTCCGCTCCCGTGCCGAAAGAATCCCCGCTCCTTGTCTTTACCTCCACAAAGGCTATAACATCGTCCTTTCGGGCGATAATGTCAATTTCGCCGCCTCTTATGCGGTAATTTCTGCGGACTATCTCATAGCCCCTATTCTCCAGATAAAAGGCAACAAGCTCTTCCCCCAGCCTGCCTGTCTCACTGCTGCTTGCTTTCATAATATTTTTTCAAAAATGACGGACGGTGAACGGGGGACTCCCCGTATTTATCCAGCAATTCATAATGAAGTTTCGTACCGTAGCCCTTGTGCCGTTCAAACTGCCATTGGGGATATTTTTCGGCTATCTCTTTCATATATCTGTCACGGCTCACCTTTGCAAGCACCGATGCCGCCGCTACGGATGCACTCCTGCCGTCCCCTTTTACGAGAGCCATGCCGGGAATGTCAATGTCGGGCAGTTTGTTGCCGTCCGCAATGAAATACTCCGCCTTGACTTTAAGCCCCTCGCAAGCCCTTTTCATGGCAAGCATGGCAGCGTTTAAGATGTTGAGCCGTTCTATTTCCTCAACAGAAGCCGTTGCAACGCAGAAAGCAACTGCCTTTTCTGTTATCTCGTCAAAAAGCAGTTCACGCTTTTTCTCCGTCAGCTTTTTGCTGTCGTCAAGCCCCTCAATGTAAACGTCATTATCGAAAATCACCGCAGCCGCATAAACGTCCCCCGCCAAAGGTCCTCTCCCCGCCTCGTCAAGCCCGCAGAACACCGAATGCTCCGCTCTTACCTCTCTGTCATAGATAAACAAAGGACTTTCAGCTGCCATAGCAATTTTCACCTGCCGTTTTCATTTATGAGTTTATGACATTTCCCCGAAATCTTCCGGGCATTCAAGGCTTATCCTACCCAGTTTCCCCCCTCTGAA
>JAMOZU010000067.1:0-8756 GCA_023667745.1 Ruminococcus sp. | reverse complement strand
CAGCCGCCGCCGCCCTTTGGGTATCAATCTCTCCCCCGGAAATAAGCATGCCCCTCGCCCTGCCCACTCTCGTCAGCAGTTCATAGCCTGAAAGGCAGCCCATAGTCTCCCCGCTTGCCATAGCCTCGTCCTCTTCAGGGGTATCAAGGCTGATGTTATAGCGGTTTTTTATATTTTCCGGAGCTGTCTCCCGCAGCTTTAAAAGCAAACGGCAGCCCAACAGCTCCGTATCGGTAACAGCGTCTTTTACAGCTCCGGTAAACGCCAGCTTCTCCCCCACAGCCATATCGTCGAACTTGGGCCACAGCACACCGGGCATATCCAAAAGCTCGATATCACCCTCCAGCATTACCCACTGCTTGTCACGGGTAACACCGGGGCGATCCTCCACCTTAGCCTTTTTCCGCCCTGCCATTCGGTTGATGAAGGAAGACTTGCCAACATTCGGCACGCCCACCACCATAAGATGCAGTATTCTCCCGCTCATGCCCTTGCGTTCGTTCTTTTCAATGACCTCCGCCAGCGTTTCCTTTACGGCAGGGACAAAGGCATTAAGCCCTCTCCCGCTGCGGCAGTCCGCAGGGAGAGCCTTTATGCCCATATTTTTAAAATGCCTTACCCAACGAGCGTTTATCTCCTCATCGGCGGCGTCGCACTTGTTCATTATAACAATGCGAGGCTTGCCCGCTGTAATGCTCCTTATATCGGGATTCCCCGATGAAACGGGAATACGAGCGTCCAGTATCTCCACCACGCCGTCCACCAAAGGCAGGCACTTTTCCATCATACGGCGGGTCTTTGTCATATGCCCCGGAAACCACTGTATAGACGGTATATCGTTCATTTCACGTTCCCTTTCTCACGACCGACAAATACAGGTCATTCGACCTTTCCCAGTCTCGACATGGGCCATATCCTGAACACTACCTTGCCCATTATCTCGTCTTCGGGGATAAAGCCCACCTGTCCGCTGCGGCTGTCAAGGGAGTTCATGCGGTTGTCTCCCATAACGAATACGCAGTCCTCCGGAACTACCACGGGATAATCGTGACCGAGTTCGTCCCTTTGAGTAAGCTCGTTGATGTAAGGCTCTTCAAGAACGCTGCCGTTTACCGAAACTTCTCCCGTTTCAAAATCAATATCCACCGTGTCCCCCTCAACGGCAATGACCCGCTTTACTATAGGCTTGCCGAGACCCACTCCCTCCACAAGCGCACCGTTCTCATAGGTAAAGCCCGTCTGGCTGTCCGCAATTACAATATCCCCTCTTTCGGGGGTATAGAACAGGTGGTGAACTATCAGTTTTTCGCCGTCCTCCAGCGTGGGATACATGGACTCCCCGTCCACATTCGCCTGCCGCAGGATAAAAGTAAACACCAGTATCACCGCAAAAAAGGCGAATATTATCGTCTCCATCCATTCAAGAAATTCCTCATAGGGGTTGCCGTTTTTCTTGTTCTCGTCATTGTCCAGAGCCTCATAATTCATCTGATACTTTGCCATTGAGCACACTCCCCGTTCATATTGCCGGCGCAAAACGCCGCATAATAATATAAAAAGGGAACTTAAATTTTAAGTCCCCAAACAACCAAAACCGATGCGCCCCAACGGCTTTTCCCAAAAGGGAAAGCCCTTGAAAACGCTCATTATTCGGTCAATTGAAAGGAACTCTATCCTTTCACATTGTCTTACCGCAGACCAGCAGATACACTTACTGTATCTGCTGCTTTACCTTGGCAGCCTTGCCCACTCTGTCACGCAGATAATACAGCTTGCTTCTTCTTACCTTACCGTGGCGAACGACCTCTACCTTGTCAACAACAGGGGAATGCAGGGGAAATACCCTCTCTATCCCGCAGCCGTGAGCCACACGCCTTACCGTAAAGGTCTCGGAAATGCCTCCGTGCCTTTTTGCGATAACAGTACCCTCAAAGATCTGGATCCTGTACTTCTGACCCTCCTTGATCCTTACGTGTACTTTTACCGTGTCTCCCACTTCAAATGCGGGAACCTCGCTCTTGAGACAAGAGCCGCTGATAAGCTTTAATGCGTCCATTTTAATATCCTCCTTATTTTCGGAACATTCTTAATCTCTGTATATACCTTTCTTATTGACGCTTACGAAAGAGAGACCAGCGGACTGCCCTTTTAATGTTGCCTTGCGCACTTTTACACAAAACAGCACTAATCTCGCCCGTCGGCAAACCCTTACAGCTCACCTCGCAGACGGATTTCACATGCTTATTTATTGTAACATATTCATACAAAAATTGCAAGCATTTTTGTGAATTTTCCAAAATTATGTTGATTATATAAATTTTTCGCCGTTTATACAGAAAATATTTGTGCGTTTTGTACAAATATTTTCCGTCTCTGTTCCGTGAGATTTGCAGTATTCGGTAAACGCCCCCGTAAACACTCCCGCATTTATGTTAAGCTCGTTCCCCGCGGGGAGAATTATATCCGTCCGGAAGCAGCCCTCTTCAAAAGCCGTTCCCATTACCTTAATGTGCGGCTTTATGTCAACAATTACCTCTCCTTTTTTCTTCGACCGCTTTTTCACTTCAATTTTTTCGCTGTTCATAAATCCCCCGAACGCCCTTTCAAGCAAAACCCCGTCCCCCGAAAAAGCCGCCCTGTATTCTGCGCTGCCTATGTCCTTGTTTTTGTACAGCGGTTTCCCCGCCGAAATCACCGAGATACCCTCCGGGCACGCCTCGTTAAGCCGTTTTGCAAATTCCTCCATGGGAATTTCCTCAACGCCGTAAAGGTCCATAGGCTCTCTCTCCCCTATAACTCCCAAAGACAGCGGCAGGGGAAAATTAAGATATATCCTCGGATTAAACCCCTCCGAGTACCACACCGGCAGCCCCGACCTTTTTAACGCCCTCTGCATTGTCCGCAGCAGGTCAAGGTGGGAGATATACACCGCCCTGCCCTCTTTTTTAAGAAAAACCCTTACCGCATACTTATCCAAAGCATTCCCTCCCCATGCCTTTATTCACGCCGCAGCCCGAACAGCCCTCACGGCAGTTTTTGGTGGTGATACCCTTATACGCCTTTTCCCGCTCCCGCTTCAGAAAATCCTTTGTTATCATGTAATCCAAGTGATCCCAAGGAAGAGTTTCGTCATACCCCGACTGCCGCCTTGCGTAAAAATCAAAGGATATGCCCGTTTCCTCAAACGCCTCCTGCCAAAGGTCAAATCGGAAGCATTCGTCCCAGCCGTCGAACTTGCAGCCCTTTTCCCACGCCCTGTAAACAGCCGCCCCCATTCGCCTGTCCCCCTTTGCAAGAGCCGCTTCCAATACGCTTACCCGGAAATTATGATAGCTTACGGTTATATATCTTTTCCCCTTTACAGCGTCAAGCAGGAGCTTCTGCCGCCTGTTTATCTCGGCGGGAGTTATCTGCGGCTCAAACTGAAAGGGCGTAAAGGGCTTCGGCACAAATGTGGCGCAGCTTATAGCTATTGACAGCTTCTGCCCTTTCGGTCTGTCTTTCATATTAAACCACAGATCGGCTATCTTTGAAGAAAGGGACGCTATCCCCAGAATATCCTCGTCCGTTTCCGTGGGCAAGCCTATCATAAAATATAGCTTTACTCCCCCGTACCCCCCTTTAAAAGCAAGCTCGCAGGCGGAAAGTATCTCCTCTTCCGTGATATTTTTGTTGATAACGTCCCGCAGACGCTGAGTCCCCGCCTCGGGGGCAAAGGTAAGTCCGCTTTTCCTCACCTTTGAAAGCTGCTCCATCAGCCTGTCATTGAACCTGTCTATCCTCATAGAGGGCAGGGAAAGGCTTATATGCCGCTCCCCCGTGTAATCCGCCGCCGCTTCAAGCATTCCCTCTGCGTCCGAATGGTCGCTGGTAGACAGGGAAGACAGGCTCAACACCTCATATCCCGTGCTTTCGCAAAGGCTCTTTGCCTCCTTTACCACAGTCCCCGCCGTTTTCTCCCGAAAAGGTCTGTAAATAAACCCCGCCTGACAGAACCTGCACCCTCTTATGCACCCCCGCAGCACTTCCACCACAGCCCTGTCGTGAACTATCTCGCCGAAAGGAACAACGAACGTTTCCGGATAATACACCTTGTCAAGGTCGGCTATCACCCTCTTTTTTACACGCCTCGGTACTCCTTCCCTGTTCGGACGTATCTCCTTTACCGTCCCGTCCTCGTTGCAGCTGACATCGTAAAAAGCGGGAACATATATCCCCTCTATCCCCGCCGCCCTTTCAAGGAACTTTTCCTTTGTGTATTCCCCCGATTTTTTCATTTCCTCATAAAGCTCCAGCAGCTCTATATTCATTTCCTCCCCCTCGCCGAGAGCGAATATATCTATAAAATCCGCCAGCGGCTCCGGGCTGCACACGCAGGGTCCTCCCGCCATAACTATGGGGCATTCCTCTCCCCTGTCCCTTGAATACAGCGGAACTCCCGCCAAATCGAGCATATTCAGAATATTCGTGTAGCAAAGCTCATACTGAACCGTAAACCCTATAAAATCAAATTCCTTTATAGGATCAAGGCTCTCCAGACCGTACAGCGGGATATTATCCTCCCTCATCAGCTTCTCGAAATCCCCCCATGGAGCAAACACCCTCTCGCACCACCAATTTTTGCGGCTGTTTTTCAGCGAATAGAGTATCTTCATTCCGATATGGCTCATTCCCACATCGTAGGTGTCCGGGAAACAGAAGGCAAACCGCAGATTTACCTTCTCCCTGTCCTTTGACACAGAATTAAGCTCTCCGCCGATATATCTTGAGGGATTGTTTACCCTCGGCAGCAGCCTTTCTATCTTCCTTTTCATCTCCGTATTTTCCTTACCCATTTACAGCCGCCTTTCGGAAATTTTCCCCCGCCGAGGGCAGGGGAAAACATACATTCCCTAATTTTTCCTTGCCTTTTTCCTCTCGACCTTGCTTTCATACATACGCCCGTCCGCCAAGCGGATTATATCGTTAATGCCGCAGCCGGAGGAAAACTGCTCGCAGCAGAAACCTATGCTTGCGGATATCTCAAAGGGCTTTTCCGCCTTGTTTTCCTCTTTCAATGCCTCGTTGAACTTCTCTATCCTGACAATGGCGTCAATATAATTGTATTCCCCCAGTCCTATTACGTAAAATTCGTCTCCCCCCGCTCTTACGCATATTTCCGAGCTTCTCGATATCTGCCTTGATGCCGCCGCCACAGCCCTTATGCCGTAGTCCCCCTCCGAGTGACCGTAAGTGTCGTTGATGAATTTCAGCCCGTCCATATCTATAACGAATACGAGCCAACTGTCCCTTACAGTGGCATGAGCCGACATTTCCTTTACCTTCCGATCCATGCCCCGCCTGTTGTAAAGACCCGTCATAGCGTCCCGCTCGGAAAAGACCATAAGTCTGCTTTGTACCCTTATCATCTCCAGCGCACTGTTTACATTCCTTATCCAGTTGCGGAAAACTATCCCTATAAGGTTTCTTTGACCTATGTCGCATTGCAGCACCGAATATCCCATGGCATTGTCCTTGAAGTGCATGGGAACAAAGTAAAACACATAAGCCTTTTCCCGTTCCTCGTTAAAAAGCTCCGGCAGCATCAGGGACGTTTCAAATTCACGGTCGTTCTTCGTGCTGATGAACGACTCTTTGTAATCCTCGTCGCACAGCGCATTTACGCCTCTTATGCAAATATTCATGACCCCCGGATAGCCCACTGTCGTACACATATCCGAATCCTGCCAGTTTTCCGCAAGGCACAGATAATATCTGTAGAAAGGCTTTATAAGATACGCCGAACCGTTTATCTTCTTAAAGCAGTCCTCCACACTCTCCGCCCCCGTGAAATTCTCAAACACATAGCTGTCCAGCAAACGGCTTATATCCATACTTTGGGTGACGGCAGGGTCGTTGTGATTGTGGTTGACATTATACAGCGAACTGCTTAACCGCTGCTTTATGTACCCCACATTTTCCGGACATCCGCAGCTGGAGCATATCTTAAGCCCCGTCTGCCCCTTTTGAGGTTCGGATATTTCCGCCCCCGGCTCTATCTCCCGCCGTATCATATTCACAGCCTCTCCCGCCGCTCTTGCTATTTCCGGGAGATAGCTTGTAATGGTTATATCGTTAATGGCGGATTCGGAAGTGGCGTCATATCCCGTAACTATTATGTCGTCGGGTATCTTGAAGCCGTGCTTTGCCAGTCGGTTGGCAAGCCCTATCGCCATATGGTCGCTGGCGCATATGACAGCCTCCGGCTTTTCCAGTTCCCCGCAAGCTATCCTGTCGGCAAGAGCCTCTCCGCCGGTGTACCAGAAATCCCCGTAGAAGACCCTGTCCGGGTCAAGCTCTTTTCCCCTTTTTTTGAGCATATCCTCAAAACCCGCCACTCTCTGCCGTGACACCGCATGATCCTTCCCGCCTGTCAGAAAATATATCTTTTCGCAGTTGTGAACGTCCATCAAATGAGCGGTTATCACCGAAAAAGCCGAGCGGTCATCGGTGTATACCACGGGATAATCCCCCAAAGGCATATCGAGGGAGACCACGGGTTTGCGGCATTTTTCCTTAAGCAGTGCCTCCACCTGATTTTTTACCTCCACCGTGTTGTCCTCGGTCAGGGAAAGGGTTGCCACAATAATTCCGTCCAGCTTGTCGAAATTTATCAGATTGTAAATATTGACCTCGCCTTTAAGATATTCCTTGTAAAAATGACAGGTCTGCACCAGCGGCGTGAACACAGCGCAGTCATATCCGTACACGCTGCACTGACTCAGCAGACCGTCCATGACCCTCTGCTGATAAACAGCCTCCGGATTGGCAGCGATAAATCCCAACAGCTTGCGCTTCATTGAAAAGCCTCCTTCTTTTGCGGAGCAACAAATAAAATCAATGCCCCGCAGGAAACAGCTGTTGCAGCCGCCATGCCGTTGACTTTAAGTATTGCCGAATAAAATATCTTTTATGGAAATGCCGCAGAACCGTTTTTATCCGACATCTCCCTTTTCCCATATCAATATGTACACATATTTATTTTATCAAAAACAATTTTCTAAATTATGAACTCCTCGTTAATTCTGCATAAACTTAACAAACGTTGTCACCTTATCCCCCGAAAAATCATATAAAATCCTTAAACCAAACCTTCTCCGCCGTAAATTCCCTGCCGTTAAGATACTCCAGTATACCGCTGTCCCCCTTAAAATCAAACCGCAGCTTGTAAGAATACAACGCCTGGGTCTTCACGCAATATTCCCTGTTGATCCTGTTGCTGCCGTACTTGCCGTCTCCTAAGAGCGGGCAGCCGATGTAAGCCATATGCGCCCTTATCTGGTGCGTCCGCCCGGTCAGCAGCTCTATCTCCAGAAGACTTAATTTCCCGTTGCTTTTCAGCACCCTGTACCGTGTGACTATGGTCTTGTTGGCGGCGGTCTTCCTGTCCGAAACAGTCACACGGTTGCTTTTGCTGTCTTTGAAAAGATAATGGGTCAGCGTGTCCTCTTTTTTGGGCGGCACTCCCGAAACTATACATAAATACCGCTTGTCAATTTCCCTGTTTCTTATCTTTTCGTTGAGTATCCTTAAAGCCTCCGCATTTTTTGCCGCTATGACTATCCCCCCGGTGTTCCTGTCAAGCCTGTTGCATAAAGCGGGAGTAAAGCTGTTTTCCTTTTCCGGGTCGTATTCTCCCTTGTCATAGAGATATTTTAACATTCTGTTAATAAGCGTGTCCCCGCCGCCCTCGTTGTCTTCGTGAACCACCAAGCCGCATTTTTTATCCATAAGCAGGATATTTTCGTCCTCGTAAACAATATCGATATCCCCTTTTACGTTCATGAAAGCATACTCGCTTTCACGCTCCCCAAGCATATCCTCCGGCAGGTATATCTCCACAACGTCCCCCTCCCGCAGTCTCGTGGAAATTTCGCACCGCTTCCTGTTCACCTTGATATTTTTCGTCCTTATCCCTTTGTACATCGCACTTTGGGGCAGCATCGGCAATGCCTTGCTCAAAAACTTATCCACCCGCTGACCGCTGTCGTTTCCGTTAATGACAAATCTTTTCACGCTTCACCGCTCCTTTTTTACGGACTTTTTTTCTAAGTGACGAATATATAACGCAATGCTTTAATTTATCGGTATATGTAAGTGACATTCGCCCTCACGGGCGGCGGCGTGCTGTTCACGGCATACGCCGTGAACGCTACGCCGCACCGCCGCCCGACCCGTTACTTGCTCGGTAACGGTTAGTTGTCTTGTGTTGCTGACCTCTTTCAAAACGCTTTATTTGCGGTCGGGTAGCGGTTGCGTTACTTAATCTTGAATTGCGTTCATTTGTTCCGCTCTGTACGTAACAGCGGCTTACGCCGTTGGGGCTCTGCGTATTTTGAAAAAACACATAACCTCGCTGGAGCTCCGCCCCAGACCCGGCAAGGGCTCTGCCCTTGACCCGCAAGGACTCCGCCCCTTGACCCCACCGTGGTGTTATTGCTCTTGTAGTGCTTTCATTTTCTTGTCAGCGTTTCTTCTCTAGCCTCTAACCCTCTAACCTCTAGTCTCTATACTGTTGCTTACCGCCCTGTACCCGTCCGCAGTCGAATACAAACAAACCACTTCGCACAGCACCTGCGCCAGCTCCAGGTCAAGCTCCTCTCTGCCCTCTCCCAAAGCATTAAACTGAAAAAGCGTGTTTTCGATATTCCCCTCTTCCCCCGCCCTGAAACCGCACCAGCTTAAGTTCCCGAGAGGTTCGCCGTCCCCGGTGTATT
>JAMOZU010000066.1 GCA_023667745.1 Ruminococcus sp. | reverse complement strand
CCTTAAATCGGTAATTCCTTAAGACCTTTTTCCCGCCGCAGGCGGGGAAAAGACCGCCCGGCATAGAAAGAAGCAGGAAATACAGTTTGCTTTTGCCTTTGGTACTTGCCCCTAAATATCATTCCTTACAATATCCTCGTAAGTCTCCCTCTTTACAATCACCCTGCTCTCCCCTCTGTTCACCATAACAACCGCAGGCTTGGGGATACGGTTGTAATTTGAGGACATGGAATAGTTATACGCCCCCGTGGCAAGAACGGCGATAATATCCCCCGGCTCGGTCTCCTGCAAAGGCATGCCCTCGCCTATAAGGTCGCCGGTCTCGCAGCATTTTCCCGCAACGGTAACAACGCTGCTCCGCTCCTCCCCTGCCTTGTTCGCCGTAACAGCGTCATATTTCGACTGATAAAGAGCATACCTGGGATTGTCCCCCATGCCGCCGTCAATGGAAATATACGTCCTGATGCCGGGAATTACTTTTTTCCCCCCCGCCCTGTAAAGGGTTATCCCCGCAGGCCCAGCAATCGAACGCCCCGGCTCGATAAGGATAAAGGGCAGCTTTACCCCCTCTTTTTCGCAAACCTCCCTCGCCTTTTGAGACACCGCCTCCATATACCTGTCATAGGGTACGGGCGAATCCTCCTCGGTATATTTTATGCCGAAGCCGCCGCCAAGATTCAGCTCCTCGATCTCATAGGAAAGCTCCCTTTTTATCTTCCCGATAAACCCTATCATAACCTCCGCTGCCTTGACAAAGGGATCTATGTCGAATATCTGACTGCCTATATGGCAGTGAAGCCCCGCAAGGCGGATATTGTCTGCCGCAACAGCTTTTTTCACAGCCTCGAAAGCCTCTCCCGTTTCAAGAGCGAAACCGAATTTGCTGTCTATCTGCCCTGTCATGATAAAGTTGTGAGTGTGAGCGTCAATGCCCGGCTTAATGCGGAACATGATGCTTGCCGTCCTGCCGGACTCTCCCGCAAAGCGGCTTAGCCTTTCAAGCTCATATATGTTGTCAACGATTATCCGCCCTACGCCCTTTTCCAGAGCCATTTTAAGCTCCTCATCGGTTTTGTTGTTGCCGTGGAAACATATCTTTTCTGCGGGGAAACCCACGCTCAACGCCGTGTACAGCTCGCCCCCCGAAACCACGTCCAGCCCAAGTCCCTCTTCCATACATATCCTGCAAATCTCCTTGCAACAGAAAACCTTGCTGGCATAGCACACCAGTCCCGCCCCGTAATATTTATCCATAGACTCCTTGAAACTGCGGCAGTTTTTGCGGATAAGCTCCTCGTCCATTACATAAAGAGGCGTTCCGTATTTTTCCGCCAACTCCACCGTGTCAACGCCCCCTACGGCAAGATTTCCTTTTTCGTTCACGCTTAAATTTTCCGATACAAACATTTTCCCTATCTCCTATCATTTAAGATTTTTAAACTTACAAAATATGTTGAGCGGTTTTCTCCCGCCTTCGGCGGGAGAAAAACCCCGAACCGGCTTTTCCTTGACTATTCCTTATTTTCCCAACTTCAAACCCCCGTTTAAAACGGCTCACCGCCGCACAAAAAACCATTAACTGTTTCCAATCGGCTTCCCGCCGCAAAAGCCTTTCCCACAGCCGGAAAGCCGCCCAAAAACTATTAACTATTAACTATTAACTGAATTATCTCCCTTACCTCCTCCGCTCCCTCCCCCGTAACAGCGGAAAACTCCACATACTTTATTTGCTCAAAGCAGGGTATCTCTTCATTGAAGCCTTTCATTCGCTCCGCCCGCTCCCTTGCAGACAGCTTGTCCGCCTTTGTGAAAATTATTGCAAAGGGAATTTCCCCATCAATGAGAGCGTTTATCATCTGAATATCATCCGCTGTGGGAGGGTGGCGGTAGTCTATCAGCTGAAATATAAGCCCCAACTCCCTGCCGCCGCCAAGATACCCTCCTATGAGCCTTGACCACCTTGCCTTGTCGCTTTTGGAAACTTTCGCATAGCCGTAGCCGGGCAGGTCCACAAGATAGATGTCCCCCGCCTCGTAAAAGTTAATGGTGGCAGTCTTCCCCGGAGAAGAGGACACTCTTGCAAGACTTTTCCTGTTGGCTATCTTGTTTATCAGCGAGGACTTGCCCACATTCGACCTGCCCGAAAAGGCTATCTCAAGCCTTTGGGGAGGCGGAAGCTGTGCCGCCTCCCCGAATGATGTCTTAAATGTTATGCTGTTGAAGTTCAATTTCCGTCCTCCTTTTTGCCGTCGGGGAAACATCTCCCCCTTGCCGATTTTATGTTTTTCTCCCGCCATGGGCGGGAGAAAAACCGCCCAACATAGGGATCCGGAATAAATTTTACAGGCGTTTCCTTTGAAAAACACACCGCACGCCCCGGATTTCCGGCCTAGCCTTTAGCTCTCTAACCTCTAGCCCCTACTATGCAGGGGAATCCTATCCTCGTCCCCCACAGCCGCAAAGGGCAAAGTCACTTTCTTCTCCGCCCTTTTGGGAACGGGCTTGTGAATGAGTGCCACTTTCAGCACATCGGTTATCTCGTCCGCATATACAAACTCCATAGACGCTTTCACAGCCTCGTCCACCTCGTCCATATCCCCCCTGTTGCCTTCGGGGATAACCACCGTTTTCATGCCCTCTTTGTAAGCCGCCATGGTCTTCTCCCGAAGCCCGCCTATGGGCAGGACTTTGCCGTGAAGGGTTATCTCCCCCGTCATAGCAACGTCGTTGCGGACGGGTATTCCCGACAAAGCCGACACCAACGCCGTCGTCATGGTAACCCCCGCAGAAGGCCCGTCCTTGGGAGTAGCCCCTTCCGGAGCGTGAATGTGAATGTCCTTTTCCTTGTAAAAGCTCCCCTCAATGCCGTACTCCGCTGCAATGGAGCGGACGTAGCTCACAGCCAGTTTCGAGCTTTCTTTCATCACGTCCCCCAGAGAGCCGGTCGCTTCCACAGTCCCCTTGCCTTCCATTACAAGGACTTCCAGCGGCATTATAACTCCCCCCGCAGATGTCCAGGCAAGCCCGTTCACCACGCCCACTCTGTCCCCTTTGAAAAGGCTGTCGTCCCGATATTTTATATGCCCCAGATACTGCTCGATATTTGCGGGCGTTATTGTCACCTTTACGGAAGTCTCCTCCACAATCTCCTTGGCGGTCTTTCGGCAGAGCTTTGCTATATACCGCTCCAGCCCTCTTACACCCGCCTCTTTGGTGTAGCCGTCAATGAGGGTGTAAAGAGCCTTGTCGTTTATCCGAAGTTGGGAAGCTTTCAAGCCGTGCTTTTTAAGCTGTTTGGGAACAAGATGTTCCTTTGCTATGTGGAATTTTTCTTCCCGTGTGTAGCTGCCCAGCTCGATAACTTCCATCCTGTCCCGCAAAGGCGGGTCTACAGTCCCCATATCGTTGGCGGTGGTAATGAACATAACGTTCCCCAAGTCGAAAGGCACTTCCACATAATGATCCCTGAACGCCGCATTCTGCTCGCTGTCAAGGACTTCAAGAAGAGCCGCAGAAGGGTCGCCTTTTTGGCTGCCGGATATTTTATCTATCTCGTCCAGAAGTATCACGGGATTTTTCGTCCCCGCCTGAATGAGTGCATTTATGATACGTCCGGGCATAGCTCCCACATAGGTTTTCCTGTGACCTCTTATGTCCGCCTCGTCCCGCACGCCCCCTAAGGAGATACGGGCATATTTTCTCCCCAGCGACCTTGCTATGGACTTTGCCACCGAGGTTTTCCCCACTCCCGGCGGTCCGTACAGGCAGAGTATCTGCCCTTTTACATCGGGAGCAAGCTGCTTTACCGCCAACGTCTCCAGTATTCTTTCCTTGACCTTCTCCAACCCGTAGTGATCCTTGTTGAGAACCTTCTCGGCACGCTTTATATCGTTTTTATCCTTGGTCTCCTTGTTCCAAGGGAGCTCAAGACAGGTGTCAAGATAATTTTTTGTAACAAACGCTTCCTGTGATGAGGGCGACATTTTTGAAAGCCTGTCGGCCTCTTTTATGAGCTTCTCCTCCGTTTCCTTGGGAAGGTTAAGGGCGCGTATTTTGTTCATGTATTCGTAAGCCTCGTCCTGAACGGATTCCTCTTCCCCCAGCTCCCTCGAAATGGCTCTCATCTGCTCCCGCAGGTAATATTCCTTTTGGGATTCGTCCACCTGCTGCCGCAGCTTTTCCTGAATTTCCCGCTCTATCCCCATTATCTCCGCTTCTCTTGAAAGCATGGCAAGGAGCATGCTTAACCTGTTGGAAATGCCGTTGGCTTCCAGAAGCTGCTGTTTTTCCTCCACAGGCAGCGGAATGCTTACGGCGATATTGTCAAATACGACCTTGGGGTCGTCCGTGCCGATTATGGAAGATATGTATTCCATGGGAACTCTCGGGATATTGGCGCAGTAGGAGCGGAACTCGTCCTTTACCGCCCTTACAAGAGCCTCCAGCTCCATAGGGTCGGTCTTTGAGCGGATGCGTTCGGGATATTTTTTCACCTTGGCGGTATAATAAGGCTCAACACTCGTGACCTCCACCAGCTTTGCCCTGTAAAGCCCCTCCGCCATTACCCTTGTAACGCCGCCGGGAGTACGCAGCAGCTGCCTTACCTCCGCCACAACGCCTGTGGTGTAAAGCCTGTCGGGAGTGACCTCCTCGTCGTTGTCCTTCTGAGCGGTAAGGAATATGAGTCTGCCGCCCTCCGCCGCCGCAGTAAGGGACTTTACCGATTTATCCCTCGACACGTCAAAATGTATCGCCACCCTCGGAAATACCACCAAGTCCCGCAGAGCAAGCATAGGGAGGGTCATTATCCCGCCCGTCTGTTTGGTTTCATTACTCATAACAAAAGCCATCCTTTACAAGTCAGCAGCGGCATTTGCGGAGGACATATACGCCCGCCATACAGCCGTGCGGTATTATTTTCGTAAGCCGAAAGGAACTTCCCGTTTTAAGGCTTTTGCCTTTGAGAATATTTGGGGACAGCCGCCCTTTTTGACAGGATGGTCTCTCCGAAAAATATTTAAGCAAGCTCCTAACACGATTATATCACAAAGCAAACGAAATTGCAAGTAACAAAATAAGCTATCATAGGGAAGAAAAACCGTTCGCAAGCGAAAAATATGATCCCCGCCCATAAAATCGGTTTGTTTGTTGCCGTAATATTATGATATTCAAAACATTCGATGAAATATTTTTTTAATTAATTTTTTCGGTAAAAATTACATAATATTTTTCAGAATTTTTTTCCAATGCCATAATTTAATAGCCCACCCCTCAAAACCCGCCGGCAAGTCACCGAAGAACCGCAAAACATCTTGCCTCTTGCCTCTGAAATCTCTTGCCTCTTGCCATTATCTCCCCAAAATTCTTTCATCGCAGTACTCGCACTCCAGCAAGTCCCCCAACCCCCGGAAACTGCGGGGCAAATAAGTCTCCTTTCGGGTGATGCAGTTTGGATTGGAGCAGCAAAGCCCGCTGTGAACTTCCCCTTTAAGCAGGGGCAGGGACTGTTTCGGATCATCGAGAACAGTCATTATCAACGCCATTCTCACAAACATTCCGTATTTCGCCTGCTTGAAGAACATAGCCCTGGGGTCGTCGTCCACGTCCATGGTTATCTCGTCCACTCTCGGCAGCGGGTGAAGAACTATCAGGTCGGGTCTGCCCTTCATCAGCTTCTTTCTGTCAAGGCGGTAAACGTCTTTTAACGCATTGTATTGCTCCTCGCTTGCAAACCTTTCTTTCTGCACACGGGTCATATACAACATATCCAAGCTCCCAATTGCGTCTTCGAGAGAGGAATTTTCCGTAAACTCACAGCCGTGCGCCATTAAAATATCCTTTATGTACTGGGGCATACCGAGCTCGGCGGTGGAGATGAAAACGAACCTTATATCCTTGAACCCCGCCAGAGCCTTGCACATGGAATGAACGGTGCGTCCGTTCTTAAGGTCGCCGCAAAGTCCTATGGTAAGGTTTTCCAGCCGTCCTTTTTCACGGTAAAGGGTCAGCATATCCGTAAGGGTCTGGGTAGGGTGGAGATGACTGCCGTCCCCTGCGTTGATAATGGGACAATCCGCCGTAAGAGCCGCCGCCTTGGCAGCCCCCTCACAGGGGTGGCGCATTACCATAATGTCCGCATAAGAGGAGACAATTTTTGTGGTGTCCTTTAAATTTTCCCCCTTGGCAACGGAGGACGTTGCGGGATTGTCAAAGCCGATAAGCCTGCCGCCCAAGCGGAGCATAGCCGCTTGAAAGGACATCTGCGTGCGGGTGGATGGCTCATAGAAAAGGGTCGCCATAATTTTCCCCTCGCAAGCCTTTGAGTAAGCGGCGGGGTCGTCGTAAATGCGTGACGCCAGCCGCACCACTTTCAGCCACCATTCCGAGGGCATATCGTTGAGGTCTATTAAATTCGCATAATTTGACATTACCATAACATTATATTCCTTTCGGTCAAAAAGAAGTTCACGGATTTTGTACTTAATTTTATTATAGCACATTTCACAAAAACAGTCAATTGATTTTGTATGAATATATAAGGGAAATTTTAAATTTTTTTTGAAATACTCCTGTGATGAAGATGTGAAAAGGATACCAACGGAAAAAGTTGTCGCCTTTTGTCCAATTTATTGTCGAAAAAGTTAATATTAATTTATCTATATAATGTATAAAAATTTATAAATGAACGCATAAAAATTTATATTACCTATCTTGACATTTACCTTAAATTAATTTATTATATGATTAATATAATAACAAGAGACAGAAACAATTTATGTTAAGGTTAATATAATTTATAAAATTTCAATGCATTCACAATAACCGGCGGGACGGCTTTGAACCGTAAAACAATGCAAAGCCTTTCGGGATCGGTACCGAAAGCCCTGACAAACGGGATGTTATACGGTGGAAATTAAAAGCATAAAGAAACCGGCAAAAGTATTTTTATTTATCTTGCTCGCTTTTTTTCTGATATTTCTGATAAACCGCCCGATTTCGACAGCTTTGAATATTTCGGTTTTTCCTATTTAAACGCATTTGCTGCCATGAACGACAGCGAGCTTATAGGATGTACAAACGGCTGGAAAAAAATAATTTCCGAGTATTACGAAAACGCTTCCTATTCCTCGGAGGGGTTTGCGGCGCAGTATATCGACGGCAAATATTATATTACCTCGGTCGGCAAAAATTTTTCGGAATATATTGACGGCGAAATAATAAGCATAAACGGCGATACTCCCGAAAATTACGTTAAAGAAAATATCACCGGCGGCAAACTGAAATATGATTTCAAAAACGAGGGGATATATTATGACGGATTGTTTTTTTATCCCGACATGACCCACCGGACTC
This sequence comes from Ruminococcus sp., assembly GCA_023667745.1. GTDB lineage: Bacteria > Bacillota > Clostridia > Oscillospirales > Ruminococcaceae > Huintestinicola. The sequence goes on along the minus strand of JAMOZU010000066.1, from coordinate 3,210 downwards.
CCACCGCCCAAAAAATATCTGTGGAAATACGAACCCGAAACGGTACGATTTCGGAAACGGAATACTGTTCGGATTATGTGCGTGACGCTGCTGCGTCCTATTATTTTGAACACTGCGAGGGCGGGGAAACCGATAATATTTCCTCTCCCTTGAAGGCATATTGCTTTAATGACGAACAAAGAAATGTCACATACATCAGCCTGCCTATGCTGACAGCCTCATCGGGGGAAATATACGAGATACTGCATAATATAAAAAATGACAATGTTATTGTCGACCTGCGGTACTGTCCGGGGGGTGAGATATCTTTTACGGTCAATGAAGTTTATCCCGCTCTTTTCGGCAGGGACACGGTTATTGAGTATGAAGCGTACACGCCCTTTTCAAAGTCCAATCGCAGGTTCAGCGAAAATTACGGGATAAAAAAAACTTGCAAGGGATTTTTTTGCGGCAAAAAAATATGACGGAATATTCCCCGGCAGCGATTCAAAATACACTGCCGAAAAACGGATGATAGAATTTAAAGGCGGCGGGCAGGATCACTCGAATGTGTATCTGCTTATCGGCGGCAATACCGCTTCTGCGGCAGACCTGCTGTCGGCGGCAAAGGAAAGCGGAGCTGTTCTTATAGGCGGCAGCACCAACAGCGAGGGACTTATCAGCGGCGTGTATATCGACAAACTGCCCAACAGCAAACTTATGTTTTCATACATCAAGGAGTTTACATCGGTGGGTGACGGCAGCTCTGATTCCGTTTACGGAACAGCTCTCCATATCTATTCGGCGGTTTCGGTCTCGGATTATTTCGATTTTACGGGAATTGCCGACAAAGGAGACGACCCGTACACTTATGAAAACCGTCTTGAATGGGACAGCGTTTTGAATACGGCGATTGAAATGATAAATGAAGGCAAGTGAAAATAATCGGATAAGCGGTTAAATAGCTTTGTAATGGGATAAAAGCAACTTCGTTGTTGTTCAAAACCTGCCTCCGCAGACACGTTAATACCTTGTTGTCATAAAGATACATTATGCAATGACTGTCAGAATGCTAAATGCAGAGTTATTGAAAGTCAATAGCTCTGCTTTAATTTTTAACTGCTTTTTTTATAAACTCAATATCTATAATACTCTTGCCTAAAAAGCATAAATATGCTATAATATACCTAACAGCAATGAAAATGAAAGGAACGGTATTATGGAAATAAGAGTTCTGCGCTATTTTTTGACGGTCGTGAGGGAGGAAAGCATTACAAAAGCGGCTGACGTTCTGCACATCACTCAGCCGACATTGTCGCGGCAGCTGGCGCAAATGGAGGAGGAAATCGGGGTAAAATTATTTAACAGGGGTACTCGGAAAATCACGCTGACTAACGAGGGAATTTTGCTGCGCAGGCGGGCGGAGGAAATCTTACAGCTTGTTGACAAAACCGAAAAGGAGCTTATCGAGCAGGATGAACAGGTTGAGGGGAAACTCTCCGTTGGCAGCGGCGAAATCGCGGCGGTGCAAATTCTCCCGAGGCTTATAAAATCGTTCCGCGAAAAATATCCCCTTGTTACCTTTGACATTTTCACGGCGACCGCCGACCTTGTTAAGGAGCAAATGGACAAAGGTCTTTTGGACGTCGGTTTGCTCCTTGAGCCTGTGGATATGGAAAAATACGATTTTATACGCTTGGACATAAAAGAAAACTGGGTGGTTCTTATGCGTCCCGATTCGCCCCTTTGCAAAAAGGAAACCGTTTCCGCAAAGGATTTGGCGGGACTTCCTTTGATACTGCCCCGACGTATGAGCGTGCAGAGCGAACTTGCAAGCTGGTTCGGCGATCATTACGAAAATCTGAACGTTGTTTTCACAAGCAATCTGAGTACAAACGGTGCGGTTATGGTGCGGGACGGATTGGCGTACTCCTTGGTAATTGAGGGCGCCGTGCCGTTTTGGGACAGCTCGGAAATTACATACAAACCGCTTTCGCCGCCCCTTACGGCAACAAGCGTGCTGGCTTGGAAAAGAGGTCAGCCGTTCAGCGTTGCGGCATCAAAATTTATTAAACACATTAAATGCTTTTTAGGCATATGTGAGCTATAAAAACTAAGTATTTGACATTGGAATAATTTCGTTTTATAATGTAAGTGTGAAAGGAAAGTTTTCACACTTGCATTTTTTATTTCCAAAGGTTGTGATTTTTATGACGTTAAATGAGGCAAGCGAGAGGTTCAGGATTGATATTGAAAGGCTGAAATTTTACGAGGACAACGGGCTTTTGCGGTGCAAAAAAATTGTGAACGGTACGCCGAATTACACGGAAAACGAGCTGCGGAAAGTCGGTATAATTCATTCTTTGGAAAAGGCGGGATTTAACGTGCAGATGATAAGACAATACATGACCTTGGGCGGCGGGCAAAAGGAGGAAAAAATCCGCCTGCTGCGGAAACAGCGGTGCAGGCTGCTGGAGGAAATTCACGGCAAGCAGCAGTCGCTTGACGAGCTTGACTATATGATAAGAGAAATAAAAAAAGAAACATTTTAAAATTGGAGGTAATACTTATGAAAAAAACAATTGCGATTTTATTTTCCGTTTTTATGCTTGCAAGCCTTACAGCCTGCGGAAATTCCCAAAACGAAACCGTAACGGAGCCTGTCCGAACGTCAGCCGAAACCCAAAGCGAAATTATTCTTGAAGATGATATTGACGAGCTTGCGGCAGAGCTTGAAACCAATGTTACGGAAGTTGAAAGCGGCGTTTCCGAAACTTCTGCGGAAACGGAGGAAACAGCTTCCGCAGCAGCGCAAGCGGCAACGACCGCCGTACAAACAACCGCAATGTCGGAAACCACTGCCGACCCGCAAGTACAGGAAAGCAAAATTCTTGTGGCGTATTTTTCCGCAACAAACACTACCGAGGGTGTGGCGAAACGCATTGCCGACGGGCTTAATGCGGATATTTACGAAATAATTCCCGCCGAGCCTTATACAAGCGCAGACCTTGATTACGGCGACAACAACAGCCGCTCCACTATCGAAATGAACGACCCAAATTCCCGCCCCGCAATTTCGGGTTCGGTTGAAAATATGGGGCAGTACGATATAATTTTTATCGGCTATCCGATATGGTGGGGCGACGCGCCGAGAATTGTCAGTACATTTATGGAAAGCTACGATTTTTCAGGCAAAACCATAGTACCGTTCTGCACGTCGGGCGGCAGCGG
>JAMOZU010000065.1 GCA_023667745.1 Ruminococcus sp. | reverse complement strand
GAAAAAATAATAAAATATATATAAATAGGGCGAAAAAAGTGGGCAAGTGGGCAGAGAGCATTTTGACCCAAAACATTCGCACGAAAAACATTGACTTTTATGAGGAGAGAGTAAAAAGCGTTTACTCTCTCTTTTATATTTTTACCGAAAAAGAGGTCACGGCAATGAAGTATGAAAGGGATTTTCAAAGAGCTTTGATAAAGGAACTGAAAATGATATTCCCCGGCTGTATAGTCGTAAAGCTCGACCCGTCGTATATTCAAGGTCTGCCCGACCTTTTGGTGCTGTACAAAAAACGCTGGGCGGCGTTGGAATGCAAAAGAAGCGTGAACGCCGCCAAACGCCCCAACCAGCAATGGTATGTGGACAAGCTCAACGAGATGTCATTTTCCCGCTTTATAAATCCCGAAAACAAGGAGGAAGTTATATATGAACTTCAACAAGCATTCAAACCTTGAAGGGCGGCATGCTTTTCTGGGAGCAAGCAAGTATCACTGGATAAATTACAGCGATGCTCAGATAGCCGAGGCGTACAAAAAATCCCTTGCCGTTCAGAAGGGTACACAGCTTCACGCTTTTGCGGCAGAGTGCATTCGCCTGGGGCAGAAGCTCCCCAAGTCGAGGAAAACTCTCAATATGTATGTCAACGACGCTGTGGGTTTCAGAATGACTCCCGAACAGCCGTTATATTTTTCGGAGAACTGTTTCGGAACTGCGGACGCCGTTTGTTTCAGGGACGGTATGCTGCGTATTCACGACCTTAAAACCGGCGTTACCCCCGCTCATATGGAACAGCTTATGATATATGCCGCTTTGTTTTGTCTGGAGTACGGCGTGAAGCCCGGTGAGATAAAAACGGAACTGCGTATCTACCAGTCGGACGACATTGATATTTTCACTCCCGCCGCAGACGACATTGCTCCGGTAATGGACAAGATAGTCACCTTTGACAAAATCATTGCAAAAATTAAAGATAAGGAGGAAGCGTGATGAACCCGGTTGCGAGAGATATTTTAATGCATTACGGTATGCCCAGACGTTCCGGGCGTTACCCCTGGGGTTCGGGTGAAAACCCTTATCAGCACAGCGGTGATTTTTTAAGCCGTGCCGAAGAGCTGAAAAAGCAGGGGCTGACGGACACACAGATAGCCAAGGCTATGGAAATGAGCACCACACAATACAGGGCAATGAAGTCCCTTGCCAAATCAGAGAGACGTCAGCTTGATGTGACAAGGGCTAAGGGCTTGCGGGAAAAGGGATATACTCTTGCGGATATTGCGGAGCAGATGGGCTATCCCGGCGAGTCTTCCATTCGTTCTCTGCTTAACGAGCAGTCGGAAGCAAGAATGACGGCGGCAAGAAAAACGGCGGATTTTCTCAAAAAGCAGATAGACGAAAAGGGCATTATCGACGTGGGCGCAGGAGTGGAGCGGGAACTGAACGTCTCGAAAGAAAAGCTCAATCAGGCTCTTTATATTTTGGAAAGCGAAGGTTATCCCATTTACGGCGGGAGAGTTCCCCAGGCGACAAACCCGGGCAAGCAGACTACTTTGCGGGTAATCTGTCCTCCCGGAACGCCTCACAAGGATATGTACAATTTCGAGAATATCCACTCGGTGGGCAATTATATTTCCTACGACGACGGAGAGTCTTTCCGGCCGTCTTTTGTATATCCCTCAAGTATGGACAGCAGCCGTTTGAAAATACGGTATGCCGAAGAGGGCGGAAAAGATATGGACGGCGTTATCGAGATACGAAGAGGCGTTGAGGATTTGAGCCTCGGCAATTCCCATTATGCACAGGTGCGCATTATGGTTGATAACAAGAAGTATCTTAAAGGAATGGCGATATATTCCGACGATATGCCCGAAGGCACGGACATTATATTTAACACCAACAAAAAGCAGGGTACGCCTATGGGAGACGTTTTAAAGGACATCAAGGACGACCCCAAAAATCCTTTCGGTTCGCTGATAAAGGAACACGGCGGGCAGAGCTATTACGACGACCCCAACGGAAAGTTCACCGACCCCTTGACCGGGAAAAAGCAATCTCTTTCCCTTATAAACAAGCGTTCGGAAGAGGGCGACTGGGGCGAATGGAGCGACCACCTGCCCAGCCAGTTTCTTTCAAAGCAAAGCATGCAGCTTATAAACCGACAGCTTGACCTTGCGGCGGCGGACAAGCAGGCAGAATTTGACGAGATATGCTCCCTGACAAATCCGACGGTGAAAAGAACCCTTCTCAAATCCTTTGCAGACGACTGCGACTCGGCGGCTGTACATTTGCAGGCAGCGGCACTGCCCAGACAGAAGTATCAGGTTATATTGCCGCTGACGACTATCAAGGACACGGAAGTATACGCTCCCAATTACAAAAACGGGGAGCAGGTGGCTCTTATCCGCTATCCTCACGGCGGCACATTCGAGATACCCATACTCACCGTCAACAACAAGCAGGCGGAGGGCAAGCGGGTTCTGGGGACTAATCCAAAGGACGCTATAGGCATCAACAGCAAGGTGGCAGAAAGGCTTTCCGGAGCTGATTTTGACGGAGACACTGTAATGGTCATACCTTGCAGCGACAAGATAAAGATAACCTCTACCCGACCTTTGAAGGGATTGGAAAACTTCGACCCGAAACTGGAATACCCCGAACGGAAGGGAATGCGGGTAATGAAGAACACCCAGAACGAAATGGGGAAAATCTCCAATCTTATCACCGATATGACATTAAAGGGAGCAACCGAAGACGAGCTTGCAAGAGCCGTGCGGCACAGCATGGTGGTCATCGACGCCGAAAAACACAGGCTCGATTACAAGCGTTCCGAGCTTGACAACAACATAGCTTCCTTAAAGAAAAAGTATCAAGGCGAGGTGGACGAAAACGGCAGGTATCACGAAGGTGTGGCTACTCTCATATCGAGGGCAAAGTCTCCCGTGCAGGTGCTTAAAAGGAGAGGCAGTCCCCGTCCCGACCCGGAAACGGGAGAAAACAGGTACAAGGAAGTTCACGAGGAGTTCGTTGACAAAAGAGGAAAAACGAGGGTACGCACCCAGAACAGCACCCGAATGGCGGAAACGAACGATGCGCGAACTCTCATCTCCAAAACCGACACTCCCCAGGAAGAGGCATACGCCAACTATGCCAACAAAATGAAAGCCCTGGGCAACAGCGCACGCAAGGAGATGATGGCGACAGGCAAGCTCACATACTCCCGCTCCGCAAAGGAGACCTACCGCAAGGAGGTCGACACCCTTAATGCAAAGCTGAATGTGGCGTTAAAGAACGCCCCCAGGGAGAGGCTTGCCCAGACCATAGCCAAGTCCGAGGTGGACGCCAAGAAAAAGGCGTACCCCGACCTTACCAAAAAAGAGCTTAAAAAGATAAGCCAGCAGGAGCTTGTGGCGGCAAGGCAGAAGGTGGGGGCAAAGAGAGAGCCTGTGGTGATAACAGACCGTGAATGGGAAGCAATTCAGGCGGGCGCAATAAGCGACAATCAGCTTGTGCAGATACTGAACAATGCCGACATTGACTCATTAAGGCAAAGGGCAACCCCCAGAGCCGCAACTGAACTAAGCAGTGCGAAAATAAGCAAGATAAACGCCATGAAAGCCTCCGGCTACACCAATGTTGAAATAGCCGAAGCGGTCGGCGTTTCGTCTTCGACTGTCACCAAATACCTGTAAAGAAAGGAGGAACGGTATGCAGACGGAAGAATGCTCCATAACCACTTTCGACAATCCTTACGACCCTTTTGAAAGGTTCGAGCAATGGTTCTTGTTTGATGTGGAAAAAGGCTACAACACCTGCGCATACCTCGGCAGGATAGCCCGCACGTCCGACAGCTTATCCGACGAAGAGAACCGTGCGGAGATTGAAAGAGCCATTGACGAGATAATAAGGTTTGACGGCGCAAACATTTACAGAAAAGTAAAAAGGGCGAAAGCGGCAAGTGCCTGACAAGCATTGCCATAGGGGGGAGGGTGCAAAAAATACACCCCCTCCCTTTATCGCGCCGGTCTTCAAAAATTCTCCGGGGGAAATTTTTGAGAAACAAACGATACCCCGTGACCCCCGATGGTCAGGGTTTGAAGGAGCCTGCAAAGCGGATATTTCCTATGCTCATTTTCTTCTCCTTTCTGCGGCATGGGTTTATATTCTAACCTTGCAGGCTTCTTCAAGGTCTGACAAAAAGGGGGTTGAAGGTCATAAAAAGGAGGCAAGATGTTTTGAAAAGCAGTGAACAAGTGCGGGAAAGTCCGGCTAAAAGGCGGAAACGTCCTGCGATAAATCCGGAGATAAGGGAAAGTCAGCTTATTTCAATGGCGGTAGATTTAGCGGAACAGCAGCTGGCGGACGGCACTGCCTCGTCCCAGGTGATAACCCATTATTTAAAGCTGGGTTCATCAAAGGAACGTCTGGAAAAGGATATTTTAAAGCAGCAGAAGGAGCTTATGGAAGCAAAGACACAGGCGATACGTTCGGCGCAGAGGGTGGAAGAGCTTTACGAGAATGCGCTAAAAGCGATGAAGCGTTACAGCGGAGGCGGCGATGACAACGGTGAGGACCTATGATGAGCTGTGCCGTTTGGGGAGCTTTGAGGAGAGGTTCGGATATTTGAAGCTGGACGGAGTTGTGGGGGAAGAGAGTTTCGGAAACGAGAGGTATCTCAATCAGCGGTTCTACCGTTCCCCCGAATGGAAGCGTTTGCGGGACAAAGTTCTTTTAAGGGACAACGGCTGTGACCTGGGCATTGCCGGGCGGGAGATATTCGGGAGAATTTACATTCACCATATGAACCCCATAAGTGCGGAGGACATTGTGAAAAGGAGCGAAATTTTGCTTTCGGAAAGGTATCTCATATGCGTTTCCTTTGAGACACACAATGCTATCCATTTCGGGAATGAGGATATTTTGCGGGAGCAGGCGGCGGAGCGAATGCCCGGCGACACCTGCCCTTGGAAAAGGAGGTAAAAATTTGGCTTGGAGAGTTACATACAGAAAGGAACTTTATCATCACGGGATAAAGGGACAGAAATGGGGCGAGAAGAACGGTCCGCCTTATCCTTTGAGTGCGGGAGACCATTCGGCTTCGGAAAAGAAAGCAAATTGGAGAAAATCTCTTGACAAAGGGAAAGAAAAGGAGTATACTAAAAATAGGGGAACTCCTGCGCTTACGGACGGGCAGAAGAAAGCTCTTGCGGCGGGTGCTGCGGCGGCTGCGGGAACGCTTGCGCTGTACGGTGCGTACAAGGCGGGGCTTTTGAATGCGGACACCGTTATGCAAGGGCGGCAGATTGCGGGAAGTGCGCTGAACGCTATCGGGGATAAGCCTGTTGAGGAGATTGCGACCGTTCCGGGGACGAAAATTAAACTGCTGGCAAAGCCGGAGAGTTTGGAAGAGTCGTTGAGAAACGCTAATCCTTATAGGGAAAAAGGCGGAACGGATAACAAGAATTGCTGTACTCATGCAGCAGTTGCAGGCTTCTTGAGGCAACACGGTTACAATGTAGTTCTTAAACCTACAGGCGGGCAAATGCAAAACCAAAATGGGGTTTTAGAAAGATGTTTTAGATTTCCCGAAAAATCAAAACCTCTTGACGGTCGTGCAACGACTTTTGGGAAGTCTATGCAGGATGCCGCTAATATGCTTAAAAATCGCTACAGTAAAAATGGGGAAAATGCAGAGGGAGTTTGCGGTATCCAATGGTATGGAGGACAAGGCGGACATACTTTTAATTGGAAAATAGAAAATGGAGAGGTAACGTTTATAGACTTCAAAACCGGTATCTCCGGGTCAAGCCTTGCATCATATTGGCGAAATATTGACCCGCAGGGAACTTTGCAAATAGCAAGGCTCGACAATGCCGAGATTAATTTTGAAGGTCTAATAGGTATTGTTGAATAACGATTTTTACAGTTGCTGTTATGGAAAGGAGTAGATTAGTAATGTATATCGACAAAAAAGGCGGCTTTAAAGTATATGAAAAACTTGATGAGCTTCTTGAAGAGAACATTAACTTTTTTACCGAGTACGAGGATAATTACTACATTCAGTTAAAAGTAAATAATCCTTGGGACGAGGGAACGGTTTGGGTTGCAAACAAGAAGACCGAACAAGTTTCATATTTTGGAGGATTTGTGGACTACATTGTCGCTAACCTTACAACAAAAGCTACCCCCGTAAACATTGAAAAATTCTTACGAGAAAGGAAACTGCGCTCTGCATAAGGGCGCAGTTTCTTTTGTGTTTTTAACGCATAAAAAACATATCCTTTTATGAAAGGACGGTGTTTTCTTATGAAAAAAGACACAAACACAAAGGAAAGATTAAACGGATTTCTGGAGACGTTACTCAACGCAGGATATGCCGATGTATTATGCGCATACACGGAGGCAATGGAAAAACAGGGTCAACTGAAGTTGGTCGGGACGTTGCTTCAGGGTGTGGGCATAGGCACATTGGCGGCTGTGGCGTTAAAGTATTACCGTACTCGGAAAAAAGCGGAAAAACCAAGTGACAAAACAAAGGAAGACACGGAAGAATAAGGTAAAGAAAAGCCCCGTAACAAGGGCTTTTCGATTTTGCACGCTTAAATTCTTCCGCACGAAAAACATAGCCTTTTATGAAGAGAGGATAACTCTAAATTCTGAAAGGAGAAATTTAATTATGGCAAGTTTTAGAAGCGATGACCTGGAGCGTGCAAGGAGAAGAGCAGAGCGGAGAGAGGCAATTGCGAGGAAGAAGGAAGAGGTCAAGGAATGGGTAAACAACAATAAGGAACTTATTGTTACCTGCGCACCTTTGGCACTGGGGATTGCGGTAAAAGGCGTAACGGCTGTGAACCGCAGTATCAGGCTCAAAGAGGAGCGGGACAACAAGGAACTGTATTGCTACGACCCGTCTCTTGGACACTACTGGAGACTTCGCAGAAGGCTGAACAATTCCGACTGGGTGCAAATCGACAGGCGCAGACAGCATGGCGAAAGAATGGCGGACATATTAAGCGACCTTAAAGTATTGAAGTGAATTTTCTTAAAAGCGGACGAGGCTGTGGAAACACAGTCTCTTTTGCTTTGCAAAATTTACAGCTCCTTTTATGGAAGATGAAATCTTACCGTTGAAAGGAGTTAAAATACTATGGCTAATAATATCGGAAATTATGTTTCAAGGTTGGGGAAAACTTTGAGCAGGCATAAGATAGAGACGGCATTGGGCTGTGCGGGAGTTGGCTGTTTTGCGGCAAGTTGTGTGATGAGGCGAAAGGCTCAAAGGGAGTATGAGGAGCTCGTTCGGATAAGGACGGAGAACGCATACGAGCCTTTGAAGGAGCTTGAAAAATTCATGGCGGGCATGGAAAAGGTCATATACGAACAGCGAAAGCTCGGTCTTAAGCGGGAGCTTACGAAAGAGGAGATGGACGAAATCGAGAAGCGTATATATTTCGAGAAGAAAAGTATGCGGGAAGTTTTAACGGAAATGGATTTGATGAAAAAGTGAACGGCGTAAAAAGGCTATGGAAACATAGCCTTTTGGGTCTGTCGGGGAAAGGAGGAAACCTTAATGGACAGCATACTTACATCCGTAAAGAAAGCCTTGGGCGGTATACCCGAAGAGTATGAGCATTTCGACCCGGACATAATAATGTTCATAAACTCGGTGTTCTCGGTGCTTGCACAACTTGGAGCAGGACCGGAAGAGGGCTTTGCCATAAAGGACAAAACGGCAGTCTGGAGCGATTTTATGGGAGACGACCCAAGGCTGGAGTTTGTGAAAAGCTATGCGACTTTGCGGACACGGCTGATGTTCGACCCGCCGATAAATTCGTCTGTGGCGGAAAGTCTCAAACGAACAGCCGATGAGTTGGAATGGCGGATAACCACCGCAATAGAAAGTAAGGAGTGAAATTTCAAAATGCGGACTTACAACGAGACCCTTTACCACCACGGGATAAAGGGTCAGAAATGGGGCGTAAGGCGTTATCAGAACCCGGACGGTTCACTTACGCCTGCGGGAGAAAAAAGGGTACAATGCCGGGAAATGATGGGCAAGGCGTTTACGCCGTCCATAAAGAACGGAAAGGATAAAGACCTTATTTCACCTGCGGAAAAGATATTGAAGGAGTCAAACAACGTAATTGACAATTCGTCAAGACTTGTTGACTCCATATCAAACATCAAATCCAGAGAACAGAGTGATAAATCGGGTGTATCATCAATGACGGACGAGGAACTTCGCAGTGCCATTGCCCGAATGAATCTGGAAAGACAGTACAAGTCTCTTTCCTCGGAAGGAGTGGCTAAGGGGAAGGATTATGTAAAGGATACGCTCAGTATTGTGGGAAGTACTGTGGGTATTACCGCTTCGGTGGTGGGGATAATCGCAACGATAAAGAAACTAAAGGGCGGCTAAATCAGCCTGCCTTTATGTATATCTCGCCCTTTCGGTTCAGATAATACTCTCTCGGAGCTGCGGCAGCACGTAAAGCCTCAGCCATATTGCGGAGAATCGGAGCTTCCTCTCCGCCCTCCAGCGATTCGATTATGCCACCGAAATTTTCCTTAAGCTCTTTTGTCCCGTCTTTGTCCTTGAAGGGGTCGAGCTTGGAGCGAAGCACTTGAAAACAGCCTAAAATTTTCTTATCACATTTGTTTATGTAATATGCCACAGTTTCACTGATGGATTTTATATAGGATTCGTCAAAATTCTGTGCGAAATACGCTTCCATAATGCTGCCCATCACAAAAAGCTGCTTTGAAAGCTCAAGGCTTTCCCAAATACGCAGTGCTTTGTCTGCGACGCTTTGGAACTTTGCAAAAACCTTTTCGTTTACCTGTGACTTGTAGTCCAGGTCGGACATATAGAACTCAATGTCTTTCATGGCTGTTTTGCGTGATTGCTGTAACCCAACAATAACAGCGCTCCTTTGGGCTTCGTGGGACATGATGGAGCTGTAATTCTGCTGTGCTTGCTGAACGAAGTTTATCTCTGCCATAAGCTCCGACTTCTTATCACCGTAAAGGAATGCCATTATCTGGTCAATCTTAAGATTGAGCTGTGTCAGCTTGGCGTTTATCTCGCTTAGGAAAAACTGCCCCGTGACTACCGACATAACCGTAAACGCACCGAGAATTGCCGCCTCTGCTTTCATATCGAAAAGAGCGGCATGACCTGCTATTTTGCCGTTCTCGTCAATTATCGGCGTGCCGGCTCCTCCTGTCTTATACTCCATAAGCGTACCCGCAATTCCTTCGGGGAACACGACCTTATAAGAGTTTGCGAGAGCATCGACAGCTGCAATGGCAGGGAGCTGCTGCATAAAAGCAGACATACGCATTGCCTGTTCGGAGTTGCAGTCAAGCCGCTTATAGCGGTCGCTGTTAAGGTCTATTCCGTTTTCCTCCGAAATTTCAAAATGAAGTTTTTTCTGAACCTCGCTTCTATCAATAGCAGTCTCATTCATTTTTCATACCTCCGATTAACATTTTTAATATTTCACAATTTAATTATACCACAAACCCCGGAGCTTGTCTATAGCTTCGGGGAAATTTTTTAAGAAGGAGAAGTTTTAATATGTGGACTTACAATGAAACCCTTTACCACCACGGTATAAAGGGGCAAAAATGGGGCGTAAGGCGTTATCAGAACCCGGACGGGTCGCTTACGGCTGCGGGAAAACAGCGGTATTTGTCCCAAAACACGTTATCGCTTCAAAAAAAAGCGCAAAAGTATGAGCATACGAACGCGGCAAAAGCCGCCAAATTTGCACAAAGAGCCGAACGCTCGGCAGAATTGGACGACAATTTTTTCGGAGCGAACAAAATGAGCAGCGGAAAAAGGCTCGTTGCCGACTTTATGACAGGTTTCGGGAAAACGTCATACGACGTAATCCGGTCAACCGGCGTTTCCAAAGGCAAATCGTTGGCTCTGACTTTGCTCGGCGGTCCGATTTCGGCATTGGCGGTGCGAAACAATTACATAAAGCAAGACGAGAGGCATTCGGGTAGGTCTTCAACGGTCAATAACTCACAGCCGCACGTTTCATCGGGAAATAGCAGTGTACGACAGACAAGTACGGCGGCGAAAAGACCGGCGAACACATCGCAAGCACCCAAGCTCTCAAAGCGGGAACAAGAAAAGCGGTATGTCAACGTGAACAACGCCGTTGCCAAACGAATGAACGGTGGTCTGCTTGACAGTTTCAACAAAAAGTGGGAAGGTAAATACAACACCCAGGCTTATATGGACGCATACTACGAACTGAGTAACGAGATATTCAACGAGGAATACAAGAAAATGTACGGTTAAACAGGAGGTGAACCGCCCAAAATGCTTTCCAACACAGCCGTACCGAAGTATTACGGGAAATTCAGGGACGCCGTGATACGGGGAGAGATACCGGTGTGCAAGGAAATTGCAATGGAAATGAACCGTATAGACGACCTCATAGAAAACCCCGGAGTGTACTATGACGACAGCGTGGTTGAAGGGTGGATAGACTTCTGCGAAAGCGAGCTTACGCTGACGGACGGAGCTGACCTTAAAATGCTCGACAGCTTCAAGCTGTGGGGGGAGCAGCTTCTGGGGTGGTACTATTTCGAGGAGAACAGCGTTTATGAGCCCAACGAGAACGGGAGAGGGGGA
>JAMOZU010000064.1 GCA_023667745.1 Ruminococcus sp. | reverse complement strand
ATTTTGCATAACTTTGATTCAGTTAAAAAAATTCTAATTTCGCATAACTTATATTGTTATGCGTTAGCTTTGCAGTGCTTTTTTCCGGCAGGGGAGTACTCCCGCCCTGACCTTCGCCCATTTCATTGGTGAAGCTGTCCCCCTCTAAATGGGGGACAGCGTGCCAGTATTTTCGGCAAACCAAACGGAACAGTCGCTGACGTGTTCCGATAAATAAAATGATAACATTGCAAACTCACGGCAGCCCTTTTCCTTTTACAGGAACAGCAACTTACAGAATCCTTTAAAGTAAAGCATTTCAGAAATTCCCCCGAAGCCCTGCCCGCCGATCACAACGCATTTTTGAAAATGGCGATTTATAGGTGTTATTTCTTAGTTATTTTTAATTTCTCGCAGATTTGTGCTTCTACACCTTCAATATTTCTCGTTCTTATGAGCGGCAAACCAACAGTTTCAAAAACTTTATCTTCAAAATAATCTTTTTGCTGTGCATTAACGTCATTGTGCGAATTGTCATCTAATTCAATTGCCAGCAAAATTCGCAGATTTTTGGGATCGGCAAGTACAAAATCTACATGTTTTGCTTTTATCTTGCCGAAAGCAGAATAATATTTGCTTTTTGATAATCCTTTTTTTACCTGTACAAGGTCAGCCATACGAACCTTTGAAAGAATATGTAACCTGTATTTATCGGTTATCGGCTTCAGACTGCGGTAAAAGCTCCATTCATTTTTTGTAAGCAGGTACACCTTTTGATATGGGTATTCGTCATTGTCATCTGTACTTTGTTTTATGCCCATCTTTTCATCTTCCTGTATGTCTGTGTCAATTTCTTTTTCGTCCTGCGGTGTAACTTGTTTTTTATCGTCATTGATAAATTTCGACATGAAATAGAACGGCAACACAATTACTCCCAATGCTACAAGCAAATATATTATTTCTTCAAAAAAATTTAAAATTTCGCTCATTTATTATCCTCCTGCATTTCGTAGTACTTTTTAATAATGTGTATAACCTGCGCCGAGAAGGTGCGGGTTTCTTTATCTGCACTGTTTTGTACCTTAGTTATTAAACTTTTTGGCATTCGTATTCCCTTTAATTCGGTTTCCTCTTTCATATAATTTTACCTCCGATTGTTAAACATAGTACAATTATATTATAATATATAAAATATTGTTTGTCAATTTGTATATTTTGCCTATTGTTAAACAAGGTTATATTTGATATAATATAATTGTTAAATAAAATTTAGCATTGTAAATTTTTTATTAAGAAAGGAGTAAAAAGGAATGCGAGGAATAATAAGAGGATTTAAGCTGGTGGACTATCCGAAAAAGGATAATAAGTTAGAACGTGTGCAGGGCATAGAACTGCATATGACTTATACAAGCGGCGAAGTGTACGGAGAGTCCACGAAAACTGAATTTGTAAGTAAGGTAAGTCCTTTTTACAAGAAGTTTTTTGAGCCGTATCTGTCCGATGATCTGGATGGACTTATCGGCGCAAAGATATTCATTGACTACAATACCGAAAAACGAGGTAATTTCACGTTTACGGAGATTGCGGACATGGAAGTTACCCCGGCGGAGGTGAGATAATATGGCAAGGGTAATTGTCAGGCGCAGACCGGAGCAGGGGAGAGGTCAGCCTAAAAAAGTAAAGCCCATAAAGTTTGATAAAGGCAATGGGGGAGACCCGGAGCGGCTCGCCGAACTGCTTAATGAAGTGATGGGGTGTAAGAATGGAGACAGAATTATTTGAGGCAGAAGCAGGGGAACAGTTTACGGAAATGTCGGTATATATCCCCGGTGAATTTGCTGACGTTTTCAGTAATATTGATTCCGGTCTGAATCAGATAAACGAGCAGATGCTTGCAGAACATGAGATTAATGTTCAAATTCAGCAAACGCAAGCGGCAGCCGACGCATTTTTGTTTGCGTCCTTGGGTCTGATGTGCGGCTTGCTTATTATGCTTTTTGTCAAGGGTAAGTAAACATGAATATAAACGAGCTTTTGGGGTTTTGGTTTCAGGTATTTTTTATCGGGATATGCGGGGGAGTGTTTATCGGTAGCTTTGCAGTTGCTTTTAAGTTTCTGTTTAATGCTATAAAAGAAATTATTAAATGAAGGAGGAAATTTCAATGAGTATGAAAACAATTTCTTCACTCAAGTCAAAGGCTGTTGAGTTCGAGAGCAGGCATAGGGTAATTCCCAAGGCAATGGGAGCTTGTTTAGCTCTTTCCACCGTTGGAGTTAATGCGCTTGCGGCAGAGGGTGATAGCGGTATAAATTATACAGAGATCGCTAATTCTCTCAAGAGCGGTTTCAATGAAGTAATCACAAATTGCATTTCCATTGCTACTGCGATAATACCTTTGGCAATAGGTCTTTGGGGTCTTTCTATCATGATTGGTTGTGCAAAAAGGTTTTTTACCAAGTTTGCAGGCAATTAACCGGTACTGCAACTCGGGCAGTATCGCTACAAGGCAGGAGTTATTCAACTTCTGCCTTACATTTTAAGTTTAAAGTTAAGTTTAAAGGATGTTTTTTATGATTGAATTATGGAGCGGAACACCCGGAAGCGGAAAAAGCCTGCACCTCGCCCATTATATCCGAGAGAAGCTGCGCTGGGGACGTTATGTCATAAGTACTTGCAATATAGAGCCTCGTATGTGTTTTATGAATAAGCTGCAGGAGTTCCTTTTTAATATATCAAAGGGTAAAATCTCTTTAACGGTACCTGATGACAGAGAAAAAAATTTTTACTATGTTCCCATAGAATTTGTTACGCCTGAATTTTTTTATGAGTTCGCCGCTCGTCATCATGTTTTCGGAAAAGAACATCAGACATTTATCTGCCTTGATGAATGCGTTGCCATTTTTTCCCCAACGGTAATAGGAGACAACAAGGAGCTGTGGAACAGATGGGATAATTTCTTTCGGGTTCATAGGCATCTGGGCTTTGATATTATCCTTATTCCACAGTCGAAGCGGCTCATCAGCCGTAAGGTTATCGAATATGCAGAAACGGAAGTTAAGCATTACAACCGTAAACATCACGGTTTACTGGGTTTCTTTCTGTCGTTGTTCCTGGGCGGGCTTTTTTCATATACTGTTTGCTGGCGTGGAGATAAAACCCCCATAGAGCAGAAATTTTTTACATATAAGCCCTTTTACGGTCAGATGTATAACAGCTACAGTATGTTCAATACCGCTCTTCTGCCGTATAAAAGGGACTGGGAGAAAAAGAAATATTATTTGTCCCGGCTTTGCTTGGCTCTGGAGCAAAGAGCGGGGCAGTTAATGGAAAATGAGGAGGGTGTAAAATAATGTCAGTGGCTTTTGATTTGCTTTTTTATCTTTTGTTATCTTTGGGCATCAGTTTCAGCGCAGCTTCTGTCGGTCAGACTGTTTCCGACGCATATAATGCGGGAGATATAGTTTTTCCTTCTGTTGAGGCTCATCAGGAATTTGACAGCTATTTTAACGCATACGACCTTGTAGGCAACACTGTAATTACCGACGATATGGTCAAAGGCACGCTGCCTTCTTCTTTCAGCACTTCCGATATTGCCAACGCCAGAGTTGATGTGCAGCAGTGGATGTTGTCCAATCAGAACAATGTCAAATATGTTGCCGCAGATACCGACTGTTCATTCAGCCTTGACGGTCAGTTGTATGTTAGTTTCGACTTTGTCGACAGAGGCGGTTCTGAGCCGGGTGTTTATGATATTAATGTTAATTTTTATGAAAATGCAGATGATGACGTTCCCTTTTATTCTCGGTTTCTTTCTACATATTCAAATCCCGGTAATGAATATCCCGTACCGTATTGGAATTTTAACAACTTATATGTAAAAGACGGATATTTGTATTTTTCATACAGTAAGGTTGGTTATGATTGGCGGGGGCGTTATGTTGTCGATAGTTCATCTAAAGCATATCTTTCCGCTTCTGTTACATCTAAGCTCGATGGTGATGTTTCCGCAGATAAAGTAACGCCTATCGAAGACCTTATTGCTCCTGTTGTCGGCTCTGCTATTATCGGCGGCATAACTTACGATCTGAACCCGGACGGGACGGTAGATGTAGACGGCGTTGGGTATACGGTCAATCCGGACGGTTCTATTACTATTGACGGTCAGAAATATTATCCTCAGATAAATCCCGCCGCCTATGACGATACTGCTCTTCGCAACCTGCTTGATGAAATACTTGACAGGCTTGACGATATCGAAGACGAGCTGAAGTTTGAAGATGATATCGCTGATGAATTGGAATTTCCGGCAGTGTCCTATGATGGTTTAATGTCCGAGTTTCTTCTTGATTCAAGAATTACACAGGTATTTCCTTTTTGTTTGCCTTTTGATTTTGTCAGAGGTGTAAAATTATTCAGCGCAGAGCCTGAAACGCCTGTTTTTAAATACAGCTTTAAAATCCCATCTATAGGCGCATATAAAGGAGATACGGTTGAAATAGTGATAGACTTTTCACCTTTTGAGAAGCTGTCTGTTATTTGCCGCTGGGTTTCTACCATTGCTTTTATGTTTACTCTTATTATGATAACTCCTAAAATAGTAAAGGGGGCAGGTTAATGGATTTTTTAGAGTGGCTTACATCAAAGTTTTCCGAGGTTTCAGACGCAGTGTTTGAAGTATTGCCTAAATCTCCCATTTCTTTTTTGGCTGCCAATAAAAATGTTACTTATTATTTATCATTTGTAAATTGGTTTGTTCCTGTTTATTTATGGATATCAATACTTGAAGCATGGCTGTCGGCAATAGTAGTTTACTATATTTGTCAAGTTATTCTGCGTTGGATCAAGGTTATTGAATGATCGAGGACGGGCGGGAAACCGGAGCGCAGCGGAGGAGAGCCCCGCCCGCCCGCAGAGCATTCAATTTAATTAATTGGAGGATTTAAAATGATTGATTATTTAAACGATTTATTTTACGGCGATTATTGGTTCATATACTGGGGAATTATATCTTTTCTTTTTGCTGTCGGTCTTGCTTTTCAGCTTCCAGCTGTTGTAAAGGCAATTAAGGAAAAACGAAAAAAGTAAGTGTAAGTACATTAAAAAAAGGGGAGCATAGACTCCCCGAGACCCCCGTACAGTAACACGGGGGTACTACGTACAAAGTAAAGGAGTTTTTTAAATGCCCGAAATTAACAACGACAAATCCAAAAACCGTATCATTTACGACTGGCTCACATTCACTTCCAAGATAGACAGCCCGCAGAGTATCATTGACAGGCTCGGTCTTTCTGACTGCACGTTTATTGATCTTGACCATGGCTTCAACGGTTATCCTTGCTGCCTTTATTTCGGCGGTATATCTGTATGTTACGGCGGTCGTGAAGATATGGGGGTGTGCTGCAGCATGTCCGGTAAGGGCTGCAGAGCTTTTGAAACTTATGGCAATGGCGATTACAAGAGCCTTCTTGATTACATTATTGAGCATTACAGCGAAGACAGCGACAAGCGAGAGCTTAACCTTACCCGTCTTGATGTAGCATATGACGATTTTGAGGGGCTTCTTGATATGCAGACTATTCATCGTGCCACTATTTCCGGAGGTTATAAGGAGTGTAAGGAAATAGATGTTAATGGTCGCACCTGTACGTATTACAAGCTTTACCAAGGAGATTTTGTGTCTCGTTTCAACAGCTATGAGGTTACTGTATCTTCCGAGGGTATGACATGCGGCTACGGTTCTATGCGGTCTGATACCTATATCCGTATTTATGACAAGCTGTCAGAGCAGCACGCTCCCGATGTTGAACACTGGGTACGCTGCGAGATCCAGCTCAGGCGGGGCAATGCCATTGGCTTTGCTATGCTTACCGGGGATATCTGCACCAATTATTTTGGAGTTTTGAATAATTATTTGCGGTTTATAGAACCTTCGGACACCGACAGTAACAAGCGCAGGTCGGACACTGCCGAATGGTGGGCTAAGTTTCTGGAGAGTACCGACCGTCTTCATATATATCAGAAACCCGGCGTTGATTATGATATAACGTGTCTTGATGGTTATGTGTATAAGCAATGCGCAGGAGCTGTATACACGATGATAGAGCTTGTAGGTATAGATGAGTTCATGCGTCGACTTGATGAGGCTGTTAAGCTGCACCCTCGCAATAAGAAGTACATTGCTATACGTGATCAATGGCTCGGTCTCAAGCAAGTCTGCCTTGCTGCTGTCTGATGTCTACACAAAAGCAGCGTGAGTTATGGCTCAGCTATATCTACAACAATAGGTGTTTTCTCCAGCAAGACATTAACCAACTGCAGGACAATCTTCGCTTCCGTGCTGTAGATGTTGTAGACTGCCTGGAACTGGCACTTGCCATTGAGCGTCTCAATGCCTTTAATACTTTTGTTTCTCATACCGAGGCGATATTTGGACTTTCTACCGGGGACGAGCTTGAGCATTAAAAAATTACCTTATTTTGCATAACTTTGATTCAGTTAAAAAAATTCTAATTTCGCATAACTTATATTATGCGAAATAAGATGATTTTTCCCCCATCACTATTCCACCGATTCAACTCTATGGCGAGAAAAACATCTTATTGCAAAACATAGAATTACCACCAACAACAAAAGGTTATATTCCATGCTTCTTGCGGTGCTTGAAAAATCCATTGCATCTGAAAACAGTCCGTGGAAACATTTCTATAATATCCTTAAAATAAAATCGGACACCGGAATGATCCGATGCCCGACCAAATTATCAATTAACCAACGATTGAAAAAATCAACCGTTGCCCTTTGCCATTGCCGCAACCTCCGCCGCAAAATCGTCAGCCTTTTTCTCTATCCCCTCGCCTCTCTCGAAACGAATGAACTTAGCTACCTCAATTTTGCCGCCCAGAGCTTTAGCCTCGCTTGCCACATAGCTGCCTACGGACACCTTGTCGTCCTTGACATACGCCTGCTCCAACAGGCAGTTTTCACTGTAGTATTTGCCGACTTTTCCTTCGGCTATCTTTGCCCTTACTTGCTCCGGCTTGCTTGCCATCTTGGGGTCTTCTGCCATCTGCGCCATGATAATATGCTTCTCGTTTTCCAGTACGGATGCGGGAACAGCATCCTTGTTAAGGTAAGCCGGATTCATAGCCGCTACCTGAAGCGCACAGTTCTTGCCTGTTTCGAATACCTTGTCAGCGGGCAGGTCGGTGTCCAGCTGAACCATTACGCCAATGCTGCCGCCGCCATGCACATAGGGTACAAGAGTTCCCTCCATACGCTCAAAACGGCGGATAACCATATTTTCCCGTATCTTGATGAACAGGTCTTGCAGCGTTTCCTCAACGCTCTTGTCGCCGCCGCTGATAGTCGCTGCCTTAAGAGCCTCAACGTCTGCGGGATTTTTCTCGATAACAGTCTTTGCAACAGCGTTTACAAACGCCTTGAACTCCTCATTGTTAGCGGCAAAGTCCGTCTCGATGTTTACCTCTACAACAGCACCAACATTGCCCTCAACAATAGCGGTAACTATGCCCTCTGCAGCTACTCTGCTGCTCTTCTTCGCCTGTGTGGAAAGACCCTTTTCACGGAGCAGCTGAACAGCCTTTTCCCTGTCCCCCTCTGCCTCCTCGAGAGCCTTTTTGCAGTCCATCATTCCAACACCCGTGGACTTCATAAGTTCCTTTATTTCCTGCGGTGATACCTTTGCCATTTTAATTTCCTCCCGTATTTATCGTAATTGTTTAAGAAGCTGTTGAGCAAAAACGCATTATAATGATATGCAGATCATACACACCCTTTTGCCCGGCGATACTTCACCGAAATTCAAAATTCACGGCATATTCCTGCCCCGAAACATTTTCATAACAGCCCGAACGCTGTAAGAACATTCGGGCTGTACGAAATTACTCTTGACTTAATAAGACACCGACATCTTACTCTGCGTCCTCGTCCTTCTGTGCCTCAGCCTCGGCTGCCGCCTGCTGCTCGCCCTGTCTGCCCTCGATAATGGCGTCCGCCATTGCGCCTGCAATGAGCTTAACGGCTCTGATGGCGTCGTCGTTGCCGGGGATAACATAGTCTGCGTCGTCCGGGTCACAGTTTGTGTCAACTATGGCGACTACCGGTATGCCCAGTTTCTTAGCCTCCGATACAGCTATTTTCTCTTTTCTCGGGTCAACTATAAAGAGTGCTCCGGGGAGCTTCTTCATTTCCTTGATACCGCCGAGATACTTTTCAAGTTTCTCTATCTCCAGCTCCAGCTTTACAACTTCCTTCTTGGGAAGCAGGTCAAATGTACCGTCTTCCTGCATGGTGTGAAGCTGTGCCAGTCTTGCAACTCTTTGCTGAATGGTCTTGAAGTTGGTCATCATGCCGCCGAGCCATCTTGCGTTTACATAGTACGCACCGGCTCTTGTAGCCTTTTCCCTGACGGAATCGCCCGCCTGCTTCTTCGTTCCCACAAAGAGAACATTTTCGCCGTTCTGTGCAACACTTCTGATGAAAGCATATGCCTCATCAAGTTTCCTTACGGTTTTCTGCAGGTCGATGATGTAGATGCCGTTTCTTTCGGTGAAGATGTACGGAGCCATTTTAGGATTCCATCTTCTTGTCTGGTGACCGAAGTGTACGCCCGCTTCAAGGAGCTGCTTCATTGATACTACGCCCATTTTAAAATTCCTCCCGGTTATTATGCCCGCATAAGGGGCTTTAATTTATCCTCCGCCGTGTTTTTTTGCCCGCTTATAACCGAACTGCACAATATTTCATGCTGCACGGCACCGCAAGCGGAAAACCTCGGCGTGCGAATTACTTTGATATTATACCACATTTTTGAAAAAAATGCAAGTAGTATTTTCCACTTAATCAAACAAACTTTCATCACCTTTTTTAGGCATTTTGCACAATCTTTTTCCCGATACGCTCACAAGAACAGTATCTTCCCCTATCCTTTTTATATCCCCAAGGTCTATAACAATATCCTCTTCCCTGCCCATAATTCCCATAAGACGAGCCCTGCCGTTTATAATAAGGCTTGATACGGCTCCCGTATCGCAGTCTATCTCCATATCGTCCACATAGCCTATCTTAGACCCGTCCTCCACGTTTATGACCTCCAGACTGCGAAGTTCCGAGAATGTACATTTCATAAAAACTCCTCCAATGCGGTCATAAAAATAAGGACAGGAATCTGCAATAAGCATTTTCCCGCCCTTGCCGCTATGTAATTTTATTCCTGAGGTTCTTTTTTTATTCCGAAAATTATACGGAATATCCCTGCCAGAAACTTGGGACTTTTTACCACTACCATTTTCATATGTATCACCTCAAAAATTTTTTCGGCGCAACAGCCGCCTTTCTTATATTATTCTGCCGCATTGTTTTTTGACACAATTTTATTGCAAGTTAAGAAACTGCCGGAAAAATTTTTAATGGCTATCCCATATTCATATCCCCATAATACCCCAACAACGGAGTAACAAGAGCGTAGTTTATCGGTTTATCAAACAATATCTTTTTCTGTTTCTATGAGATTAGGCATTATATTTTTTTACAGTCCCGCTGTTTTCAAGTTTTCTTAAAACATAATATATTTGACCGATGTAAACTTATCTTAACATTTTAAAGTGAAAATGTCAGCCATGCTTTCTTGCCATTGGGCGGAATGTATGGTATAATTAAGTATGAAAAGTATGAAATTTCATACTTCATACAATGTATAAATACTGCTAAGGAGAATTTATAATGAGCAAAATAGCCTTTTTCTGCATTCCCGCCCACGGTCACACCAACCCCACGCTGGGCGTTGTGAAAGAACTGGTAAAGCGGGGGCATGAGGTGCTGTACTATTCCTACAGCCCCTTCCGAGAAAAGATAGAAGCGGCAGGGGCAAGGTTTATCCCCTGCGACGATTACGATATCGAAAATAAACTTGACCCCAAATCGGCGACCCGCCTTGGAAAGGACTTGGCCTTTTCCACTCATATTTTGGTGGAAACGACCCTTGCTCTGGACGATATGGTGATAACCCGGATGGAAGAGTTAAAGCCGGACTGCATAGTGGCGGACTCCATGGCGGTATGGGGGAAGGCTGTGGCGTTAAAGCTGAATATCCCCTTTGTGTCATCCACTACCACCTTCGCCTTTAATCAGCATTCGGCGAAAATTATGAACGGCGAAAATCAAGGCTTGGGGCAGCTTTTTAAAATGCTCTTTTCCATGCCCAAAATTGGCAAGGATATAAAGCGGCTTCGGGACAAGGGCTACCCCATAAAAAACGTACTGGATATAATTCAGAACGACAATGATACCAACACGATCGTCTACACATCTCCCGAATTTCAGCCCTGCTCGGAGACCTTTTCGGATAAATACGCCTTTGTCGGTCCGTCTGTACGTCCTGCGGAAGCGGAAATGGATAAAACACGGGACAAGCTCGTTTACATCTCCATGGGTACGGTCGTAAACGATTCCCTTGATTTTTTCAAAAACTGCATTGCCGCTTTCAAAGACAGCGAGTATCAGGTAATTATGTCCGTGGGGAACATAGTCGACATCAAGGATTTAGGAGACATTCCCCCGAACTTTACCGTAAAAACATTTGTTGACCAGATATCCGTACTGAACAAAGCGGACGTTTTCCTGTCCCACTGCGGTATGAACAGCGCAAGCGAGAGCCTGTATTACGGGGTTCCG
>JAMOZU010000063.1 GCA_023667745.1 Ruminococcus sp. | reverse complement strand
GCCTACGGCTTTGAATATCTCCCCGTGACCGAGCGTCTGGGAGCGGAGGTTTACAGCTGTTACTGCGAGAAAACAAGCGGGCTTTATCTTTGGGCGGGCTTTGAAAAAGGCGGCGTTTATTACTCCATGTGTTCAATGGGTCTGGAGCGGGAAGAAGCGGCGGAAATTCTGGACGGCTTTATTTCGGGGGACGTTTCTCCTAAGGATTTTTCGGCGGATAACGCTTATCTTATGCGGCAGGATCTTTCCTTTGAAGAGGGAGCTTCCCTGCCCGAATTTAAGGGAATGATATGTAAACGGGAGCAGTTGGGAAATTTTCGTTTGCAGAATGCAAGTTTCACCTATATGAGATATTTTGACGCAGATGCAGGCACGGGACTTCGTGAAACGTCATGGTATATCCGTTACGAGGATATTTACGGCAGTACAGACGGCGTGTCGGTCTCCTATGTCACTTCCTATGACGACAGTCAGTGGGACAGGCAGGAAGGGAAATTTTTCGATATATCCAAGCTTACCGATGAAAAGATAACCGAGCTGTGCGGCAATGACAAAATAAACATTCGGATATATGCGGAGGGAGTTTTTGTTGACATTTCCGGAGAGACCTCCGAGGAGTTCCTGCGCGGACTGGCGGAGCATTTAAGGGGAGAGCATGAGGAATAGGGGAAAAATACCGATTTTAAGATATTTTAAGGCGCAGACCCGTTGAGAGGGTCTGCGCCTTGCGGTTTAAAATTATGTCCGGAAGTTCCGAGGGCTGAAGTTTCAGCTTGATTATATTCGGTTTCCTTTTGATCCGCTTGACTGTTTCGGCTGCATTCTCCTGTTCGGCAAGCCGGAGAAGCTCTGAGTTATAGTCGCAGTCATCTATAATACTAATCCCCATAATTCAATGAGGGATTTGTATAAGATGTGCTTTTAATTTAAAATCACCCGGCATATTTTTTACCGCCTTTCTGTTTATAATATTATATCAAAAAAAAAAATTGTTTTGTCAAGTGAAACATCAGTTAAATTTACGGTCGGCTTCTCAAGGATTTCGCCGGACGGTTTGCAGACGAGAATTTCTCCTCGAATTAATTAACAAAAATGTTACAAATATGAAAATATATAAAATCCCTTGAAAATTCGGCATTTTCCATAAAAAATCAAGGGAATTTTCCTAAAATTGGCAAAAAAAATTGTGCATTTTTTATAGAAAAACACTTGACAAATCCAATGGAGTGTGTTATACTATATGTATTAAATTGGAAAATTGCCGATTGCTGTAAAATATTACCGTCTCTCCCGTGCAGCCGGGAGCGGCGAATAGTAAAGGGAAGATAGCATGATAATTTCATCGGAAAAAGCTAATAAAAGAGTCCGCAGGATAGTAGGCTTTGCCTCAAAGCACAAGTGGGCGAAATATCCCGGAATTGCGGCGGTGTCCGCTGTTTACGGCGTTGACTGGCTGAGGGCTGTTGTGTTGGAAGCGGGAGAAAAAATCAGGGAGTCCGCCAATGCGCCTTTCCGTCCGCTGGCAGGGCGGGCAGGCTCGGCTCTTTTGGCGGCGGCGTTTGCGCTTATGACTGTGCCTGTGGGATTTACCGCAGGGGCGGAGGAGCTTGACGGAGCAGCCCCGGCGGCGGGAGAGTCCCTATGGGGCGGAGAGGCAAATCCGGGTGCGGGGTCGGAAGAGGCTTTGCTCGATGACGGCGGGGAAAGTACGGATGAGGCTTTGCTCGATGACGGCAGTAAAAGTGCGGAAGATGTCTTGCTTGACGACGGAGAGGAGACAGCGGGAGACGGTGACAATGATTCTGCAAGTGCGGCGGAGGCTGCCGACGGCGAGGAAGATGTGAACGGAGACGGTTCGGAAGAGACTTCTCCCAAAAGGGTCACAAGGGAGCGCACCCGTCCCAAGCGGAAATGGATGGCAAAGACAGACGAGGAGATAGCGGGTAGGGTCACCTTAGAGGGTCTGCCCGAATACGGCGAGGGATACGGCATTACCTTGAACGTGGAAAATCTCGGCAGGGACGTTACGGCAAGATTCAGCAGCCGCAGGGAAATGATAGACCGAGTAAAATACTGCTTCGAGTGCTATGAAATTCCCACGGACAACCTGTACATAGCCCCTGTGGACGTTACCATATACAGCACCGATGACAGGACGGTACTCCAGTTCAGGGAGGACAAGGGCTGTTCGGCGGACATTACCCTGCCTGTGCCGGATGAGTTTGACGGACACACGGAAGACCTGAAAGTAGTCCGCCTTGACGACGGCAACCGTATGACAGTTCTTGACTGCGACGTTGCCGAGACCGAAAGCGGCAGGACGCTGACCTTCAATACGGAGCATTTTTCCGTATTTGCCATGATAGCTTACAGGCAGATGCCCGGAGCGGCAAGCACGGAAGAGCCGGAAATGACGGAGAATATCCAGAGCGGAGCGTCTTCGGCGGCAGCGGGAGTTCAGGCAAGTGCGGCGGTGAACGCCAACATCTCCCCCTTTGACGAGGACAAGCGCAGGTTCGGCAAGGGAAGAGGCAAAAAGCGGGTATACCGTATCAAGAGGATATGCAAGGAATACGAAAAGCTGCTGTAATAAAGGAAATATAAGGGCAGAGCCGATCAAAGCGGCTCTGCCCCGATTTTTTTGAACTTGGTCTTCATACTGATCCCCGTTAGAATTGTTGTATCGGTATTATACAAATCCCTCATTGAATTATGGGAATCAGCCGCCGCAAAAACCATATATGCAAGTTTTTGCGGCGGCTTCTCCTCCATAATTCCAATGGGGATTAGTATTAGTCTCAAAAGTTCACAAAAAATTTCAAATTATACATAGGACTTGTACAAATTTAATGTGTTATAATTGTTCCATACACAAATGGAAAAACCCGGAAACCCTTTTGTATACCGATTTTGTCCGTTTTTTCGGAGCGTGAAAAAGCTCGGTGATTGTCGGCATTGCAAGTTGAAACGGACAACAATATTGTGCAATTCTACCAAAAGTATTGTATAAATAATGGTTTTTTACCCAAATATTTAAATGTTTTTAAAAAGATATGAAAAAAGTGCTTGACAAGTCCGGAAGGATATGTTATACTTATAATTGGAAAGAAAAAGGCGTATTATATTTTTACGCCCGGCAGCGTTTTTCGGTTAGGTTCGGAGGCAGGTAAATGGCAGCGGGAAATAACGGCGGCGATCGCCTTGAAAGCATGTATGCGGCGGGGCAGGATAAGCCGGACAGCCTTTCGGCCTGCACAGACAGTGAACTTGCTGAAAAATACAAGTCCGCAGAGCAGTCCGCACCGTATGCGTCCGAACTTATTTGCAGATACTTTCCTTTTATAAAAATGAAAGCCGCCCGGATAAGCCGTATGAGCGGGAACAACAGCTCGTGCGACGACTTTGTGGAGGAGGGTCTGCTGGGGTTTATGAACGGCGTTCGGGGGTATGACCCGAACAAGGGTACGGAATTTTCCGCATATGTTCACGCATGTATCGTAAACCGTATGAGGACAGCCGCCGCAAGGCTTCGGGTGCAGAACAGCGAGGAGATAATTTCCGAGGAGGAGCAGGGGGAAGACAGGATAACTCCCGAAAACATATTTATGGGCAGAGAGCTTATGCAGGACATAAGCGAGGAGCTGACAGACCTTGAATATAAGGCTTTCAGGCTTTATTACAAAGGACTTAGCGGCTCGGAAATAGGCGGTGCGTTGGGCATTCCGGCAAAATCCGCAGACAATGCCGTTCAGCGGGCGCGCAGGAAACTGCGGGAGATGCTAAGAGAGCGGTAATTCTAAGAAAGTAAAGGGGAATCCCTTGCTTTATATATGCGGCCAAGTAGCTTAATTTTCAGAGCGTTGTTTTAACAAGGCAAAGGTGTCGGTGTGAATCCGTCCTCAGGTCCGAAATCTAACTAAATCGGAGGATATCAAAATGTACGAAGACAAGACATTAGTATGCAAGGAATGCGGTGCGGAGTTCATATTCACAGCCGGCGAGCAGGAGTTCTATGCGGAAAAGGGCTTTGAGAACGAGCCTCAGAGATGCAAGAACTGCCGTATCAACCGCAAGAACGGCGCAAGAGGCGAGAGAGAGATGTTTGAGGCGACCTGCGCAGCATGCGGAGGCGTTGCAAGAGTTCCTTTCAGACCCAGAGAGGATCGTCCCGTTTACTGCAGCGAGTGCTTTGCTAAGCAGAGAGGCGAATAAGCCCAAGAAAACTTTCGGTAAATTATAACCGATTTTTCCCGTACTCCCGAAGGGGGTACGGGTTTTTTAGAGGTTAAAACAGTTAAGGAATTGCTGTTTTAAGTGCATATCCCAACTCTTGTTCACAAATTCATAATAATTCGTGCAAGGCAAATTCTTACAAAATTTTAAATTATCACTTGACAATTGGGGGAAAAAAGTTTATAATAAATATATAGCTATTTTTTTACCTGTAAAGGCGGTGCTGTTATGAAAAATTCAGGCTCTGTAAGATGTGCGGGAGCAGCACTTTGCTGTGTATTGCTGCTTAGCGGATGCCAATTGCCGTGGAATAAAGAGGAGACCCCGGAGGAAACGGCTGCCCCTGCGGAGACCCAGCTGCTTGTTGACCCGGAAAACCCGCTGGCAGGGCTTACCCCCAGATCAAAGGCGGATTATTTGAGAGGTTCGGATCTGCCCGAGGTCATGAAAGCCGTTGACGCAAAGGAAGCGGCGATGGCTGACCGCCCCGAGTTCATCACCATTCAAGGCGTTGAGTACTCCACCAAGCTCACAAGCCTTACCCTTAACAATTGGGGGCTTACCGATGAGGACGTGGCGGATCTTAAATATATGATAGACCTGACAGATTTGCGCATTTACGAGAACAACATCACCGACTTGGAATTTTTGCGGGGCATGACCCAGCTTACCAACCTGTCCGTTTTCAAAAACGGCATTACGAGCATTGAGCCGCTGTCGGGGCTGGAAAATCTTACGACCCTTTCCCTGCGGGAAAATAATATCACCGATATTTCCCCGCTGAAAAATATGAAAAAATTGACAAATCTTGACATTTCCTACAACGAGATAACCAACATCTCCGTTCTGACCGATATGACGGATATTCGCCTGTTAAAGCTCAATGACAACAAGATAAAGAATATCGCCCCCCTGGCGGGTATGACCAAAATGGACAGAGTTCATCTTCAGAACAACGAGATTACCGATATATCCTCCCTTTCGGGAATGACGGCGGTAACGGAGATTTATCTTGATAATAATCAAGTCAAGGACATTTCTCCTTTGGCGGGGCTGACGAATCTGGGGTGGCTGAGGCTTTCGGGGAATCCCGTGGAAGATATTTCTTACGTTTACGGGCTGACGGCTTTGAGAAAGCTGTATATTTCGGGAATTGAGCTGAAGGTCACGGAGGAAGAAAATCAGCGGGAGACGCTTGAGGCAAGTCTCCCCGGCTGCGAGATAGTAAGATAGGAGTTTTTATGAAATACATTGCAATAGCTGTAATTATATTGCTTTGCACATTTACTCTATCCTCCTGCAAAAAGGAGGATAACCCGGTAGTACAGGCTTCGGAATATGTCAGCGAGGAAAAGTCGGAGCTGGAGAATATCGGGCAGGAAAAGGAAGATCAGCTCAACGGCCTTGACGCTGCCATTGCGGCGGAGCTGGGCTGACAGAAAGGAACGATAGGAAGATGAGGGAAATAACCGTTTCCGCTTCAAAAAGCTACAAAGTGCTTGTGGAGAGAGGGCTTATCGACAGAGCCGGGGAGTTCGTCGGAGGAGTGACGGCGGCGAAAAGGTTCGCTGTTATTTCCGATGACAACGTTTACCCCATTCACGGCGGGCGGCTTATGAAAAGCCTTGATCGGGCGGGGTTTTCGGCGGAGAGCTTTGTGTTTCCCCACGGGGAGTCTTCCAAGTGCCTTAGGACTTTGGGGGATATTTACGGATTTCTGGCGGAGAATCATTTTACCCGCTCGGACTGTGTTATTGCCTTGGGAGGCGGCGTTACGGGGGATATGGCGGGGTATGCGGCGGCTTCTTACCTACGGGGAATGGACGTTATACAGATTCCCACGTCTCTGCTGTCACAGGTGGATTCTTCGGTTGGA
Source organism: Ruminococcus sp. (assembly GCA_023667745.1). GTDB lineage: Bacteria > Bacillota > Clostridia > Oscillospirales > Ruminococcaceae > Huintestinicola. Next base: position 4,594 of record JAMOZU010000063.1, on the reverse strand, counting down.
GGGAAAACGGCGATAGACATTCCCCAAGGAAAAAATTTAGTGGGGGCGTTTTGGCAGCCGAGTCTTGTTTTGTGCGATATTTCCGCTTTGGAGACCCTGCCGAGGGACTTTCTGATTGACGGCATGGGAGAGGTCGTAAAACATGGAATGATAAAGTCAAAGGAGCTTTTTGACATATTATGTTCGCACAATATTGATAATATAATGGATATTATGGAAGATATCGTTGTAAGGAACGTCACCGTAAAGCGGGACGTGGTAAATGCGGACGAATTTGACAGGGGCGAGCGAATGAAGCTCAACTTCGGGCATACCCTTGGGCATTCCATAGAGCAGTATTACAATTACACGGGAATATCCCACGGCAGGGCGGTGGCTGCGGGCATGGAGCTTATGACAGCCATAGCGGCAAGACACGGAATGTGCGGGGAAGATTTATGCGGGAAACTTCACGAATGTCTCGAAAAATACAAGCTGACGGGCTTTGAACTTCCGAAGACAAAGGTGTTGGCGGAGGCTTGCCTTAACGATAAAAAACGCATGGGGGACAGTATCAGCGTTATAATTTGCAGCGAGGCGGGGAAGTCGGAGGCTGTTAAAATGAATGTTGACAAATTTATGGAGTTTATTTGCGGGTAAATTAATAGCATAACGCAATTGCGAGAGGGAGGATAATATGGATTTTTTAAGCGAGCATATGGGGACGATAGGGGTAATAATCGTTGTTATCGCAATATTAGCCCTGCTTGCTTCGGGGTATGTGAAAGCTCCCCCGGACAAGGCGTATATTATTTCGGGTATCGGGAAAAAGGCAAGAGTGGTAATAGGTAAAGCCTCGGTGAAGATACCTTTCTTTGAGCGGCTCGACAAGCTGGATCTTAGCCTTATGTCGGTGGACGTGAAGACAGCTTCCCCCGTGCCCACGGCGGATTACATCAATATTTCCGTGGACGCTGCGGTGAACATTAAAATATCTTTGAGCGACGCGGGAATGGAGCTTGCCCAGCAGAATTTCCTTAACCGTGAGCGGGCATATATCGTGGGTGTGGCAAGGGAAGTTTTAGAGGGAAATATGCGTGAGATAGTGGGTACTATGGAGCTGCGAGACATGGTATCCAACAGGCAGAAGTTTGCGGATAAGGTAAAGGAAAACGCTTCCCCCGACCTTGCGAAAATGGGCTTGGACGTGGTTTCCTTTAACGTGCAGAATTTTACCGATTCGCAGGGCGTTATCGACAATCTGGGTATCGACAATATAGCCAAGATTCAAAAGGACGCTTCCATTGCAAGAGCCAACGCCGACAGGGACGTGGCAGTGGCTAAAGCCGAGGCGGACAAAGAGGCAAACGACGCCAAAGTTGCCTCCAGTCTGGAAATTGCCATGAAGAACAACGACTTGGCGATAAAGCAGGCGGAGCTTAAAAAGATGTCCGACATAAAGCAAGCCGAGGCGGACGCTGCTTATAAGATTCAGGAAGAAGAGCAGCGCAAGCAGATCGAAATCACCACTGCCAACGCCAACATTGCCCGTCAGGAAAAGGAAGTTGAACTGGAGACCCAGAAGATAGCCATAAGAGAACGCCGCCTTGACGCAGACATCAAAAAGCAGGCGGAGGCTAACAAATTCGAGCAACAGCAGCGGGCTGACGCCGACCTTTACACAAGGCAGAAAGAGGCGGAGGCTAAAAAATTCGAGGATATACAGAACGCCGAGGCGGAGCTGGCAGTAAAGCAAAGGGAAGCGGAAGCTCTTTTCTACACCGCCGAGCAGCAGGCGAAAGCCGAGCGGGCAAGAGCGGAGGCGGCAAAATACGCTGCCGAGCAGGAGGCAGAGGGTATCAGAGCCAAGGGTCTTGCGGAGGCGGAGGCCGTTAAGGCGAAGGCTTTGGCTGAAGCGGAAGGTCTTGACAAGAAAGCCGAGGCTATGCAGAAAATGCAGGAAGCGGCTATCTTGCAGATGTATTTCGAGAGACTGCCGGATATTGCAAGGGCAGTGGCAGAGCCGCTGACAAATATAGACTCCATTACCATGTACGGCGAGGGAAATACAGCCAAGCTTGTGGAGGACATTACCTCGTCAACCACGCAGATTTCCAACGGCTTGCTGGACGGTATGGGAATTTCCCTGAAAGACCTTGTAAGCAGCGTGCTTACAGGGAGAGCCATGGGTGCGGGAATTGCGGGAGCTGTGAACAGCATCGATGGCGGCGTGAAAACCACCTTACAAGAGCCGTCGGCTGTGAACACGGCGGAAATTTCCGAAACGGGAATGAATGAAGTTTAAAATATGAGGTAAGAATTTTTATGGATATAAAAGTTTACCCCGGTAAACTATCGGGAAGTATTGACGCTCCCTCGTCAAAAAGCTATTCCCACCGCAGTATCATTGCGGCGGCTCTGGCGGAGGGGACGTCGGAAATATCGGGGGTAACGCCGTCGGAGGACATTGAGGTCACGTCCAACGCCATGAGGCTTCTGGGGACTGATATAAAGGCTGACGGAGATATTTACAAAGTAAGCGGCGGGAAACGCACCGTTTCGGGGGAACGGCTCGATATCGACTGCGGCGAAAGCGGGTCTACACTTCGGTTTATTATCCCGGTGGCGGCGGCGTTGGGAGCGAATGCCACGTTTCACGGCAGGGCAAAGCTGCCCTCCCGCCCAATAACCCCTTATGTCAGGGAGTTTGAGAAGAAAGGGGTCACTTTCGAGCCGAAAAGCGGACTTCCCATAACCCTGTCGGGCAGGCTGTCGGGGGGGGAATATAAACTGGAGGGGGATATTTCTTCCCAGTTTATCACGGGTCTGTTACTGGCTCTTCCCCTTTGCGGGGGGGATTCGGCAATAAAGCTGACGTCCCCTTTGCAGTCGAAGCCTTATGCGGATATGACGGTAAGTACGCTGAAAAAATTCGGCGTTGATATTTTCGAGACGGAATTTGAGGGTCTGCCGCTGTATCTTGTGAAGGGCGGTCAGCGGTATAAGCCCTGCGATATGAAGGTGGAGGGGGACTATTCCCAAGCGGCGTTTTTCTTTGCGGCAAACGCACTGGGTTCTGATGTGAAGATAGGAAATCTTGCCCCGGACAGCGTTCAGGGGGACAGGGAAATTATCGGCATTATAAAGGGTATGGGCGAGGACAGAAAACCCTTTACGGCGGACGTAAGCGACATTCCCGATTTAGTGCCCATACTTGCCGTTCTCGGCTGCTTCGGGAAAGGGACAAGCCGCCTTACAAATGCGGCAAGGCTTAAACTAAAGGAAAGCGACCGGCTGGAGATGACGGCGGAAAACCTTAACGCCATAGGTGGCAGGGTAAAAGCGGGGGCGGACTTTCTGGAGATAGAGCCGATCGACGGCTTCAAAGGCGGCGTTGTAAAGTCGCATAACGACCACAGGCTGGTAATGTCGGCGGCTATCGGTGCGCTTCGTTCGGAAAGCCCTGTGATAATAGAGGGAGCAGAGGCGGTAAACAAGAGTTATCCCCGCTTTTTCGAGGACTTTCGGAGTCTCGGCGGGCGGTATGAAGTTCTGTAACCGAGCGTAAGGCTGTAGAGTATATGAATCGTGCAAATGTATAACATATCCCGCAGAAAGGAGAAGGGCAATGTCCTCATTCTGGAATCACAATATAAGTATCTCGATATTCGGCGAATCTCACGGTCCGGGGATCGGCGTTACCATTGACAATCTTCCTCCCGGTGAATTTATCGACACCGAGCAGCTGCGGGAATTTATGGCAAGGCGGGCTCCCCGTAACGACGCCACATCCACTCACAGAAAAGAAGCGGACATTCCCAGTATCATGTCGGGTATGCTGAATAACCGCACCACGGGAACGCCGCTTATGGCTCTTATACAAAACACCGACCAGCATTCGGGGGATTACGGCAATATCTCTCATCTTGCCCGTCCGGGTCATGCGGATTACACGGGAGCTGTCCACTACAAGGGCTTCAACGACGTAAGGGGAGGAGGGCATTTTTCCGGCAGACTTACGGCTCCCCTTGTTTTTGCGGGGGCGGTCTGCGGGCAGATACTCGAACGCAGGAGCATTTACACGGGGGCTCATCTTTACAGCATTCACAACATCAAGGACACGCCTTTCGATCCCTGCAATATCGACCGTGAGACCATACTTGCCGTCCGTCACAAAAAAATTCCCGTATTAAACGACAAAAAGGGGACAGCCATGTACAACGACATTGCCAAGGCAAGGGAAAGCCTTGACAGCGTAGGCGGCGTGGTTGAGTGCGCTGTTGCCAACGTCCCTGCGGGGGTGGGTTCGCCTATGTTCGAGGGGCTGGAAAACACCATTGCGCAGCTTGTTTTCGGCATTCCCGCAGTTAAGGGGATAGAGTTCGGAGCGGGGTTTGCCGCTTCAAAAATGCTGGGCAGCCAGAACAACGATGAATTTTATGCGGACGAGCATGGGTACGTCAAAACCAAGACCAACAACCACGGGGGCATTTTAGGGGGCATATCCAGCGGAATGCCCATAATATTCCGCACGGCGTTCAAGCCCACGCCGTCTATAGCCCGTCCCCAAGGGACGGTGGACTACAGCAATTTATCCAACGACATTATCGAAATA
>JAMOZU010000062.1 GCA_023667745.1 Ruminococcus sp. | reverse complement strand
GTGCATTTCCCCGCAGACGTTGTATTCGGGGCGGCAATCGCCCTTGTTATGGGCATTATCGGCTTCTGGGCTATACCCTTATGATGAAAATGGGGAGAGGCGGGCAGTTGGGGCGGTTGGAAAATTCTGCGGTGACAACGGTAAATTCGCCGCTGTCGATAGTCCCGACGAACTCCGTCAGGGCGTTTTTTTCCTCAAAGCCCGTGTCCCTGCCGTAGTAAAGGATCATGGAAATAACCCCGCCGGGTTTAAGCAGGGTCAGGGCTTTTTTTACGGCGGCAATGCTTGTTTCGGCTTCGGTATGTATGCTGTGGTCGCCGCCGGGCAGCCAGCCGAAGTTAAAGGTAATGCAGGAGACAGTCCCCGGTGAGGCGTACTTATCCATATTATCATGGCTTTCAAGATGTACCTCCGCTCGTTTGTCAAGCCCCTTTTCCCGAAGGAGGGCAAGGGTGCTTTCCACAGCCCTTTGCTGAATGTCAAAGGCGATAACATGCCCCGTATCTCCCGCAAGCTCCGCCAAAAAAACGGTATCGTTGCCGTTTCCTGCGGTGGCGTCTATGCAAAGGTCGCCCTCTTTGACCTTTTCGGCTATGACAGCTTTGGATATTTCCAATGCGCTGAATTTTTTTCGCATATGCTTTTCCTCATTTCGTCCGTTTGCATTTCATCTTCCATAATTATAACATACTTTTTCCAATATTGCAACAGGAATTTTAAGGAAATCACGTAAAATCAATTTTGGTTTATTAACGTGTGTTTTCCCCGCCTACGGCGGGGAAAACACACCCCCTAAGGAAACCATATTAAAAAAAGTCCCCCGGACAGGAGAATCCGAGGGGCTTCGTTTTGTTGTTGGTTTTTTATCTTTTTCCGTTTTGTTGTTATCTTTATCTTTTGCCTTGGGAAATATCAAATCAGCTTATCTGATTGGTTCTTACGCCGCTTAAGCCCTGGTTGAGCTTATCCTGGTCGTAATTCTGGGGAAGCAGCACGTAGACCGTTCCGTAAGAGGGGTAGGTCACAGGCAGAATCGAGTCGGTGTCTGCCTTTTTGCCGGGCTGCGTGGAGTACATGGTGTAGTACTCGTAAATGCCCGTGTCCTTCGCAATGGCGTCGTTCCTCTTAACAAAGTTGCAGTTTGCGGGAACGAGCATATATTTCAGAACGCCCGTACTGGGATTATAGAAGGATTCGATAACGTCCGTAGACTCTATCTTTGTGGGTCTTACTGTGGTGACGGTGTAATAGTTGGAAGTCTGGGTAGCCATATCCTTGTTTTTAAGCTCAGTGGCATATACGCTGTCATAACCGCTGGGGAGAAGCATATATCTGGTGGTCACCTTGGAGTCAACTACCTTAGTCCAACTGTCGATGGTGTCAATGGAAATCTTCTTGGTGGGCATGGTGTTGTAGATGGCGTAGTAATCATAAGAACCGGTGTAAGCCGCTACCACGTCGTTGTACCTTGCCTCGTCGTAATTTTCCGGAACAAGCACATAATAGGTAACATATGCGTTGTTTACAACCGCCTGGAAATTAAGTATCTTGTCGGTGCTTGCCTTCTGAACAGGCTGTGTAAGAGAAGCCGCATAGTAGCCCCCTGCAACAGAACCGGAATCTGCGGCGATTATCCTTTCGAGCCTTGCGGTGTCATAGCCGTAGGGCAGGAGGATATATCTGGTCTGCGACCTGTAGTTTACGGTTGCAAGCCAGGACTGAACCACATCATCAGCACGGTATTTGCCGGAAGAGGGATCTACATTGTAGACAGTCCAGTACTGGAACTGCTTGGTGTAAGAAGCCACAGCGGTGTTAAGGGAAGGAGTATCCGGGTTTGCGGGGACAAGTACGTATCTTGTTACCTCCTGATTGTTTACAACAGCCTTGAAATTCTGCACGGTATCCGTGGAAACCTGCTTGGAAGCGGGAGACTCCTCATAAACAGTGTAGTATTCATAGGAAGATGCGTCCTTTGCAATGGCGGTGTTCACCTTTGCAATATCATAGTTTGCGGGAACGAGCATATACTTATATCTGCTTGTCTTCTTGTCGACCCACTGATATATCTGGTCGGTATATGCCATTTTGCTCATAACGGCGTCGGAAACCATATAGTATGCGGAACCCGTAACGGTTATGGGAATCACTTTCTTTACGGTCGCATCGTCCTTATGGGTAATGGTAAGGTTGGTAGTGCCCGCTTTGAGACCCGTAATTGTAAGAGTACAGTAGTTGCTGTTCCATGCGCCTTCCTGTACCTTTGCAACGGTGGTATCGGAAAGAGTGTAATTAAGGGAATTGCTCCTGTCGCTGTAAACCATCAGGGACGAGGGAGTGTCGAGCTTGGTTGACAGAGATGTCTGACTTACTTCCAGTACCGATTTAGCCGTGGATTTAACGGTAACGCTGATGTTTACGGCAACATCGGGGTACTTGGTAAGAATTATCTTGATATTGGCAGTGCCTGCCTTTTTGCCCGATATTTTCAGGCGGATATCGTCGTCTTTCCAGGGCTTTACCCAGCTGCCCGAAGCAATGCTCGTATCGCTGGAAGTGGCTTTGAGTCCGTGAGAACCCTTCGCCCTTACGGTAACGTATTTGTATGAGCCTTCGTCGATGGTGACGGTCTTTGCGCTCAAAGCGAGCTTTCCGCCCACTACGGTAACAGCGCAGGTAAGCCTTGAGCCGTCAACGTCCGCATAAATGTTTGCACTGCCTGCCGACTTGCCTACCACCTTGCCCGAAGACGAGACAGTAGCAACAGCGGAATTGGAGCTGGACCATGTAACAGCCGAGGTATTCCCTGTTACTTTAAGAGTAGTGGAATAGCCCTTGGTAAGCGTATAGCTTGTTTTGCTGATAGTAGCGGCCGAGACCTCCGCACCGGGCAGCTGTAAAAGAGCAAGCGCCATAAGCAGAGCCAGCAGCAACGAGACAGCCGCCTTGACATTTGATTTTACTCTTGTCATCTTGTTTTTCCTCCTTGAAAATTATCAAGACCCCCCATAAGGGAAGTCTTCGGGAAAGTTTTTTCTCTCCCTGTTCTTTTTTTCTCAAAGACAGATTTTCTGCCTTATATAAATTTTAACATTTATTTGGAGAAATGTCAATAAAAAAAGTGCTATAATATAATGACAAAAAGACTACATTCGGTAACAAAACGGTTACAAAGGTAACAGAAAAGTTACATCGTCAATTTTTCATATCCGTTTTAGTTCAATTTGACGAAATTATGTTTACATTAATAAAATCGTTGTTTTTGCAATTGCATATGTTCACTGTGTATCATGCAAAATCAAAAGAACGCCTGTACAATCGGAAACATACCGTACTCTGAAAGGAGAGACCGTTATGAAAGCTCACATTGCAAACAGTTTTACCGAAAAAATGCTTATTTACGCCTCCGCCGAAAAAGCCGCAAAGCTAAAGGAGATATGCCGCAGACAGGCGATCGTCCCTGTGACTTTGGGAGACGTTTCATTGACCGAAAAAATCGGAAACTTAGCAGCACTCACGGGAAATACGGCAGAACACCCCTCCTCCGCCGAGGACAGCCGCGAATGCGTTGTCTTCTGCAATTTCCGGGAAAAGACCCTCGACGGAGTTTTGCGGGAGATTCGCCGCAATATTCCCGGCGGCATTCCCTTAAAAGCAGTCCTTACGCCCTCTAACGGCAAAATGACCCTTGATGAGCTTTTAAGCGAACTGCAAATGGAGCATGACAGGCTTGAAAAGGGCGGCTGATAGTCGACCGAAAGTGTACCCGCCATTGTCCGCTCCGAAAATAAATTTACATTTTGCGTAATGAAACGTAACATAAATTTTACAAAGCCGCTTGAAAAAAATGGTATAATTATTTATAGGGAAAAATATATTATCCCGGCAGCATATGTTTACCGAAAACGTCCGCCGGATACTTTGTAAAAAGACCTCTTTAACAAGCGGCATATCCCCCGGAAAAATCAACGGACGGCAGCCGATGCAAACCCCTCATTTTATGGGAAATTTCACGACTCTGAAAGGAGCATAAAATTATGTATAAATACGATACTCATATGCACACCGCCGAGGCAAGCGCATGCGCCCAGTCGGGCGGAGCTGAAATGGCGGATAAATACAAAAGCGAGGGCTACACGGGCATAATAGTCACCGACCATTTTTTCAACGGCAACAGCGCAGTGCCCAAAGACCTGCCTTGGGCGGAGCGGATAGAGCTTTTCTGCAAGGGCTATGAGCATGCCTATGAGCGGGGGCGGGAGATAGATCTGGACGTGTTTTTCGGCTTTGAGTACGGCGACGGCGGCTCGGATTTCCTTGTGTACGGACTTGACAAGGCATGGCTTAAGGAAAACGACTTCATACTGGATATGGAGCTTACCCGCTTTCTGGAGCATGCCCGCTCCTGCGGCGGCATAGTGGTTCAGGCGCACCCTTTCAGGGACTATGAATATATCCGTTCCACCACCCATGCCCCCCATTTCGTGGACGCAGTGGAGACGGTAAATATGTCCAACAAACCCGAATTTAACGAACGGGCGGAAATTTATGCGGGCTGGTACGGTCTCCCCCGCACGGGCGGCTCGGATTCCCACAACACAACCTTCCGCTGGTATCCCGGCGGTGTGCTGTCGGAGAGGAGATTTGAAAGTGCGCTTGATTACGCCAAAGCCGCCGTTCGGGGTGAAATTACCGTTATCGAGCAGGACAAACATTCCAACGGAATGAATGTGTAGGCTGCACAAGTCAAGAGGTTATCGGAAGATACGAAATTTGAAATATTTTTACGGCAAAACATATGATCAATAATTCTTGCTTCTTGCCTCTTGCCTCTCAAAGCTCACTTCCTTAAAAATCCGTCCGCCGCCATCTTCTTTAAGGACATTTTCTGACGTTTCACGGAAGAGGTCTCTATAACCACGGTGGCTGTCTTCATATAGTCCTCATACAGCAGGTAGAACTCGTTCCAGTTTATCTTCCCCTCCCCCACTGCCAGATGCAGGTCGCTGCGGAAGTCGTTGTCGTTTATGTGAACATGGCGGACGAACTTCCCCAGAGACATGACCCACTCCCGCAGAGGAACATGAGTAAGGGCGGCATGGGGATAGCTTAAGGCTATGCCGAAATTTTTGCACACGCTCAAATTACCCGCCAGCTCCGCCATTATATAGGGGCTGTTGTCAAACATATTGGCAAGGTAAATATTTATATCCTCATTGGCTGAAAGAACGCTTTTCCAGTATTCCGTACCGGCGGCTATCCAGTTTTTTATGTATTCCCCCGAATTTAAAAAGGGATTGTAGTTTGTCTGAAAAACCACTGCCTTTGCCCCTATCCCCTTGGCGGCGGCAATGCTCTGTTCTATCCGCAGACGGGAAACGTCCCGTATTTTCTTGTCCGGACTCAAAGGGATAACATCTAAAAATGCCCCTCTTAATGTGCAGTATTCGGGCAGGGGCAGCCGCCTGTACCGCTCTGTAAGGGTCTGTGTCTGCAAAGGGTCGTCCAGTATATCCGGCTGGTAAAAATCGTTGTACTCATAGCCCAGGTTATACTCCGCCGCCAGTGCAAGACTTTGGGTGACGCTGTCGATATGGGGTATTATAAGTGTAGTCATAGCTGCGCTCCTAACGTTTAATATGGTGCAAAGTAAAGGCATTCATGTGCATGGAGCAATTCATCGGATAACTTCGGTATTGCAATAAACTGTTCTCAAGAACATTATAACACAAAATTGACAATAAATCAATAGTTTCGGCGAAAAAAATTTGACTAAAAATGTAAAAATATAAAACGGGTTCGGTAGACAATAAAAAACACCGAAAGGGGTATCTTACGGTAAAGGAGACTTTGAAATGCAGCTGACCAATATAGGCTTTGACCATATCAAAAGTCCGGACTTTTTTGTTTCCCGCCCCAAGGGGTCGGAGGACAATTTGTTTATCCTGCTCCATTCTCCGGGGATATTCACCGTAAAGGGAGAGGAGATAAAAGCGTCGGCGGGTTCGTTCATTATTTACAGCCGGGGAACGCCGCAGTTTTACCGGGCGGACAGCTGCAAAAACGCCGGGACCGTCATAACCGGCAAAACCGTCAATACCGATATATCCATCAAAAACGGCACAGGCGGATTTATAAGCGAGCGTTTTTATTTTACCTGCACCGAAGACGAACACCGTGAGCTGACGGATATGGGTATTTCCTTTGACAGAGTGGTGAAAACAGGCGATACGGCGGAACTTTCCGAGCTTATCCGAAAAATGTGCCGTGAATATTACTCGGACAATCCCTTTAAGGAACGGTCGCTGGATCTGTATCTGCGGCTGTTTTTCGTGAAACTGGGAGAGGCATCGGCGAAAAAGGGCGTAAGGCAGCCTGTTCACTGCAGCGAGATGAACCGCATAAGGAGCATGGTATACAGCACGGCGGGAAGAATGTGGACTGCCGAGGAACTGGCGGAGGAGCTGGGAGTCAGCTTGTCGTATTTTGAGCATACATACAGGAAGATATTCGGGGTAAGCCCCTTATACGATATAATATCCGCAAGAATAGAGTATGCTGAGTTTATGCTGTCCACCACCGACGTACCCGTAAGCGTTATATGCAATATGTGCGGCTACAGAAACGGCGTGCATTTTTTACGCCAGTTCAGGGCAAGAACGGGGTGTACGCCCACGGAGTACAGGAGAAAAGAAAAAAGGTGATCTTTCCGACGGACATACATGTTAAATATACCGAAATTTTTCGTGAAAGTTTGTTGAAATTGACTGTAACATTTCATATTGAAAAATTTCCGTTGACATACCCGTAAGAGTGTGATATAATTAAAAGGCAGAAAGCACTGCTTCCTGCCGGTCTGTATAAAAATTCTGTTTTGCAGCTTGAAAACCCTTATTTTTTGTTTTACCCCGCCAAAGGCGGGGGTAAAACAAGGTTTATATTCAAGCCGGGCAGAAGGCGTTGCTTCCTGTCTCAAAAAACGGCTGATATATTTCTTACAGAGAATGCTTTACTCTGTCATGCTCTTCGCAGCGTTTGGCGTCGTTGAAGCGGTCGAGAGTTCCGACCAGATAGCCTGTTATACGCCTGATACGGTCAAAGGGAAGATTGTCAAAATAATACTGCAAGTCTACATAATCACCGTCGATATTTATATCAAGGGCGACTATCCTCTTGTTGGGATATTTCATCTCGCCGTGCCTTATGTATGCACCGATCTCCTCCTGTGAGATCTGTCCTCCGGTAACATTTACATTCATTTTGTTCTTTTCTCCTTTGCGACCTTATAGATTTTCCGCTGCCTTTTCTTTTTATGAAAGGGTCTGCCGGATAGGTATAAACCATATTTAGTGGTTCTGTATATTATTATACCACAATATATGGTATTTGCAAGAGGTTTTGAGAGAAATTAATAAATTATTTACAAAAGCAATTACGGCGTACCGGGGGAAAAGCTTATGGCTCGTGAACGGAGGGTCAAAATGACATTGATATGAAATGTAGACTTCAAGGGGCAAGAGCGAAAGAAGCGAGGAGCAAAAATTTTAGTGTTTATTTAGCTTTGTGCAATCATATGAAAGGTGTTGAGTGCATCTTATGCAGGGTGACAAAGTTCGGCATAGCTGACAGAAGTCGGCAGAGTCAATAATAAAGATAAAGGCAAATTTTTTAAAGCGAGGTTGTTTAAGATGGATCGTTTTCAGCTTGTTTCTCCCTATGAAATGGCGGGGGATCAGCCGAAGGCAGTGGAGAAACTGGTAGAAGGCTTGAAAAAAGGCTACAGGGATCAGACTTTGCTGGGAGTCACCGGGTCGGGAAAGACTTTTACTATGGCAAATATTATTGCGCAAGTGAATCGTCCCACGCTGGTGCTGGCGCACAACAAGATACTGGCGGCACAGCTCTGCTCGGAGTTCAAGGAATTTTTTCCCCATAATGCGGTGGAATATTTCGTTTCCTACTATGACTATTATCAGCCCGAAGCGTATATCCCATCCACGGACGCTTACATCGAAAAGGACAGTGCCATAAACGACGAGATAGACAAGCTGCGCCACAGTGCCACGCTCGCTCTGGCGGAGCGGCGGGACGTTATAATCGTGGCGTCGGTTTCCTGCATTTATTCTTTGGGTGCGCCGGAGGAGTACAGGAGCAATGTTATATCATTGCGCAAGGGAATGGAAATTTCCAGAGAAGAGTTGCTGGCGGCTCTTGTTGCCAATCAGTATGAGCGGAATGATGTGAACTTTGTGAGAAATAAGTTCAGGGTACGGGGGGACGTGGTGGAGATATTCCCGGCAGGGTCTATGGAAACGGCTTTGCGGGTGGAATTTTTCGGGGACGAGATAGACAGAATATGCGAGATCCAGGCTGTTACGGGGAATGTGGTGGCGACCCTTGCCCATGCGGCGGTTTATCCTGCGTCTCACTATGTGGTGTCAAGGGAACATATGAAGCAGGCTGTGGATGAGATACAGCGGGAGCTTGACGAGCGGGTAAAATGGTTTGAGGAGCAGGGGAAACTGGTAGAAGCGCAAAGGCTTAGGCAGCGGACATTATACGACATTGAAATGCTTGAGGAAATTGGATTTTGCAAGGGAATAGAAAATTATTCGAGAATACTGGCGGGGCGTGCGCCCGGAAGCGTTCCCTATACGCTGCTTGACCATTTTCCCAAAGATTTTATATTGTTTGTGGACGAGAGCCATGTTTCCCTGCCCCAGGTAAGGGGCATGAGCGGCGGGGACAGGGGGAGAAAAAGCGTGCTGATAGATTACGGTTTCCGTCTGCCATCGGCATTTGACAACCGTCCCCTGACCTTCGAGGAGTTTGACGAGCGGCGGGGACAGGCTATATATGTATCGGCAACTCCCGGACCTGTGGAGAAAGAAAAATCCGTACAGACGGTGGAACAGGTAATACGTCCCACGGGGCTTGTTGACCCGGAGATAACCGTAAAGCCGGTAGAAGGGCAGATCGAAGACCTGTTAAGCGAAATAAACCTGCGGACGGCAAAGAACGAACGTGTACTTGTGACCACCCTTACCAAGAAAATGGCGGAGGATCTGACGGCGTATCTTGACGGCATGGGCGTTCGGGTGAAGTATCTTCACCATGATATAGACACCATCGAGCGAATGGAGATAATCAGAGACCTGCGGCTGGGGAAATTCGATGTTCTGGTGGGGATAAATCTGCTGCGGGAGGGGCTGGATATACCGGAGGTCTCCCTTGTGGCAATACTGGACGCAGACAAAGAGGGTTTCCTGCGATCGGAATCCGCCCTTATACAGACGGTGGGACGAGCCGCAAGAAACGCTTCGGGGCAGGTAATAATGTACGCTGATTTTGTTACCGGCTCAATGGAGCGGGCGATAAAGGAAACCAATCGCCGCCGTGAAATGCAGCTTGCTTACAACGAGGAGCATGGGATAATCCCCCAAACCATAATAAAGGACGTGCGGGACGTTATCGAAATTTCCACCAAGGAGGAAACCGACAAGAAAACTTCCGCCAAGAAACTTTCCAAAAAGGAGAAAGAGGAGCTTATCGCCAAGCTGACCGCCGAAATGAAGAACGCCGCAAAGCTGCTTGAATTTGAGCATGCGGCGTATCTGAGGGACAAGATAAAGGAGCTTAGTGAAAGTTAATCAAAACGTGTTTTCCCCGCAGCGGCAGGGAAAAGTCTTATAAAAACACTTTCTAATTTTCATACTTATCCCGCAGCTTCTCCAGAGCCTTTTTTTCAATGCGGGAGACATAGGAGCGGGAGATGTGGAGCTTATCCGCCACTTCCCGCTGGGTCATGGGGACTGTACCGTAAAGTCCGTACCGCAGGCGGATTATCTGCTTCTCACGCTCGTCAAGGCAGCTTTCCACGAAGCCGTAAAGCTGGCGGGTCTTTATCATGGTGTCGATCTTGTCCACCATATTGTCGTCCTCGGAAATTATATCCATAAGGCTCATGCTGTTGCCGTCCTTGTCGGTGTCCACGGGGTCGTCGAGATAGACGTCCCTTGCGCTTTTCTTTGCACTGCGGAAGAACATCAGCACTTCGTTGTCTATGCACTTGGCGGCATAGGTGGCAAATCTTGTGGACTTGGATTTATTGAAGGTGTTTACCGCTTTTATAAGCCCCACAGTGCCGATGGAGATAAGCTCCTCGCTGTCTGCGGCGGTGGTGTAGTATTTTTTTACAACGTGAGCCACAAGGCGCAGGTTATGCTCAATGAGCTTAGCCCTTGCGGCAGAATCACCCTCCGCCATTTTTCTGAACGCCTCTTCCTCGTCCTTTGCCGAAAGGGGCTTGGGGAAAACAGTGCTGCCGTCCATATGCAGGGCAAAATAAAGCATATTTTCCATAAGCCACGATATAAACCCGCCGAACATATTACCACCTCATAAAAAATGTTGATGTTAAAATATATTCCGGGAAGAATTTGTCCTATGATAAGAGGCGGCGGGCGATCGGAGCAAAACATAAAAAACGGCTTCAGAGGCAAGAAATTCAGCTTTTGCAATTGGTGGTAATTTTATAATTCCCGCACCTCTGTTCATAGCATATTTATCATCTCTGTTCTTATAATACACTCCTTGTCAAGTGCGGGGATTTTTATGGATTGCTGTAATGTGTATAACAAATTCTGCGCAAAATCTATAAATATAGATTTCACGCAGAATTTTCTTATTTTCATCCGGAGTGAATGCGTATCACCCCCGCTCTATCGTCCGTTTTCCTCAAA